>DATBCM010000270.1:0-3696 GCA_036270455.1 Gemmatimonadales bacterium
ATCCTTGGCGTCACCGAGGACTTCCCCCATCACCCAGTTCGCGGCGGCCTTCGGCTCAGCCCCGGCGTGGACCACCGACTCGTAGTAATCGGCCACCGACCGCTCGGCGGTGAGCACTCCGGCGTCCTGCTGGCTCAGGCCGTACTGCGACACGAAGCGCTCCCGCTTGGTGGCGGGCAGCTCCGGCAGGACGCCCTGCTGCTCGGTGATCCACTCGTGGGCGAGCACCAGCGGCGGCAAGTCGGGCTCCGGGAAATAGCGGTAGTCCTTGCTCTCTTCCTTCGAGCGCTGCAGGCGCACCGTGTTGGACTTCGAGTCGTACAGCATGGTGGACTGGACGATCTTGCCGCCCGCCTCGACCGCGGCGATCTGCCGGTCCCGCTCGACGGTCAGCGCCTTCTCGACGTACGAGAACGCGTTGATGTTCTTCACTTCGCACTTCACGCCGAGCGCGGTGCTGCCGGCCTTGCGAATCGAGACGTTGGCATCGACGCGCAGAGAGCCCTTTTCCATATCGCACTCGGAGACGCCGACGTACTGCAGCACCTGCTTGAGCGTGAGCAGGTACGCGCGCGCCTCCGGCGGAGAACGGAAATCCGGTTCGGTCACGATTTCGATGAGCGGCACGCCGGCGCGGTTCAGATCGACCGCCGTGGCCCGCGCGAACCGGTCGTGGAGCGACTTCCCCGCATCCTCTTCGAGGTGCACCCGGACGATCCCGGCGCGGACCACGCCGCGGTCGGGAGAGAGGAACGACAGATGCCCGGCCGTCGCGAGCGGCTGGTCGTACTGCGAGATCTGATAGCCCTTCGGCAGATCGGGATAGAAGTAGTTCTTCCGGGCGAACACGCTGCGCGGATGCACGGTGCAGTTGAGTGCGACGGCGGCGCGCACTGCCAGCTGAATCGCCCGCTCATTGGGCACCGGCAGCGCCCCCGGCAATCCGAGACACACCGGACAGACGTTCGTGTTCGGCGGGGCCCCGAAGGTCGTGGAGCATCCGCAGAACATCTTCGACACGGTGCCCAACTGGACGTGGGTCTCGAGCCCGATCACCGTTTCCCAGACGGCGGAGGCGCTCACACCTCCTCCGTACCGGAAATCGCCCGCTCGAGGGCGTACGCGGCCTCGATCATGTCGTCTTCCAGGAACGGCTGGCCGATGAGCTGCCCGCCGACCGGGAGACCCTTTACGCGGCCGATGGGGAGGGACATGGCCGGCACGCCGGTGAGGTTCGCCGGCGCGGTGAAGCAATCGGCGAGATACATCGCGACCGGGTCCTTGGTGCGCTCCCCCGCCTTGAAGGCCGTGGTCGGCGTCGTGGGCGTGAAGATCAGGTCCACGCCCCGGTCGAACACGTTCCGGAAATCCTGCGCGAGCAAGGCGCGCATCTGCTGCGCCTTCTTGTAATAGGCGTCGTAGTAACCGGACGAGAGCACGTAGGTCCCGACCAGAATACGCCGCTGCACTTCGGGCCCGAAGCCGGCGCCACGCGTCTGCCGATAGAGCTCCGGGAGCGTGGTGGCGCCCTCGGCCCGGTTCCCGAACCGGACCCCATCGAACCGGGCGAGGTTCGACGAGGCCTCGGCCGGAGCGATGACGTAGTACGTCGGTATCGCGTAGGACGTGTGCGGGAGCGACACGTCCCGGACGGCGGCGCCCAGATCCTTCAAGGCCCGGATCGCGCGGTCGCAGGCCCGCCGGACACCGGGGTTCAGATCGACCGGGAAGTACTCCTTCGGAATCCCGATGACGAAGCCTTCGAGGCGTTCGGGGACGGTCGGCAGGCGCAGGGAATCGCGATTCTCGCAGGTGTTGTCCCGCGCATCCCGCCCGGAAATCACCGAGAGGACGCGCGCCGCATCGTGTACGCTCCGGCCCAGCACCCCGATCTGATCGAGCGACGATCCGAAGGCCACCAGACCGTACCGGCTCACGCGTCCATAGGTCGGCTTGATGCCGACCACGCCGCAGAATGCCGCCGGCTGCCGCACCGAGCCGCCGGTTTCGGATCCCAGGGCCGCCGGCACCGCGCCGGCTCCGACCAGTGCCGCCGAGCCGCCGGACGATCCACCCGGCACCCGGGTGCGGTCGATGGGATGGAGCACGCGTCCGAAGCCCGAATGCTCCGTGGACGAGCCCATCGCGAATTCGTCGAGGTTGGCCTTGCCGGCAATCAGCGCGCCCGCCGCCTTGAGCCTGGTGACGGCGGTGGCTTCATACGGAGACTGATAGCCCTCGAGCAGCTTCGAACCGCACGTCGTGGGAAACTCGAGCGTGCAGATGTTGTCCTTCACCGCGACCGGCATCCCGTAGAGCACGCCCGACGGGTGCGCGGCCTTGGCCTGGGTCAGCAGCGACTTCCGCACCACGGTTGTGGGCGTCAGGAGCGCGTTGAGTCGCTTGGCTTTTCCGAGGCGTGTGGCCGTGGCCTTGGCGCTCGCGAGCGCTTCGACTTCGGTCACTCGTCTTCCTCCTCGGCCCCTTCGAACGCGCCGAGCTTGGGCACCAGGAAGAACCCTTCGCGGAACGCGGGGGCGAAATCGGAGAGCTTGCCCTCGAGCGGCTGCGGGGCGACCACGTCGGCACGCAGCCGGATGGCGTCCGGGCCGGGAATGAACGGCTTCAGGTTCTCGCCGCCCGACACCTGCGAGAGCTGGGCGATGTAGTCCACGATACGCGACATTTGCGCGGCGAGGTCGTCCAGATGCTCCTCATCCACCGAGAGCTCCGCGAGCCGCGCGATCTGACCCACTTCCTCGGGTGTGACGCTCATCCCGTCTCCCACTCGCGCTCGAGCCCCGCATAGGCCACGAGCAGTTGTTTGGCGCCGATCTCCGGATCGTCGAACAGCACGGTGATCTTGAGGCTCCGGCCGCCACCGGACACGGACTGCACCACGCCGCCGCCGAACTTCCGGTGACGGACGCGCTCGCCGCGCGCGAATTTCGGCGCGTCCTGTGACAGGTCTTCCTCGTCCGCGAAGAACGCTTCCTCGCGTTCTGCGAAACGCCGCCGGCCCGGCTGACTCGGGCGGTCGAGCCGCTGCCGGTAACCGCCGCGATCCCACAGCGGCGTCGTCGCGCGCTCCTCCAACACCCTCGGCGGGATGGTTTCGAGGAACCGCGAGGGCTCGGACATCTCCATCCGCCCCTGGCGGAAGCGCGTGCGGGCCCAAGAGAGATACAATCGTTCGCGAGCGCGCGTCAGCCCCACGTAACAGAGCCGGCGCTCCTCCTCCACCCCTCCCGGCTGGGCCGCCGAGCGCGCGAGGGGGAAGAGTCCGTCCTCGAGGCCCGCCAGCGCCACCACCGGCCACTCCAGCCCCTTCGCCATGTGGACCGTGAGCAACGTGACCCCGGTCTCACCCTGCACCGAGTCGGTCTGGGCCATCAATGCCGACTGGGTCAGATAGCGTTCGATCGGCGTCCCGGTGGCCAGCGCCAATTCCCCATCCTCGGCCTCTTCGGCCCCATCCAGGCCGGAAACCTCGGCCCAGGCGGCCGCCCCGGCGATCAGCTCCCGCACGTTCTCCATCCGCTCGACCCCCTCAGCCCCTTCGTCCGCGAGGTAAGCATCGTAGTGGACGGCGTCGATGATCCGGTCGAAGGCAAAGGCGGGGTCTTCGTTCCCCACGGTGGTGCGCAGGCTCCCCAGTGTGGCGGCGAACTTCGCAAAGCCGTCCCGGACGTTGGG
>DATBCM010000271.1:0-2221 GCA_036270455.1 Gemmatimonadales bacterium
TGAGCACGGCGCGGATCAGGCCCTGCGTCAGGGTGTGTTGCTCGACCCACGAGAGCGCCAGCCCGCGCAGGGACGCCGTGGGGATTTTGGGCCCCGTGGAAAAAATGATCGTCTGGCCGTGCTTCAAGACGTTGCGGTGCAGGTCGACGATTCCGGGGAGTAGTTGTAGATGGTACACGCGCCCCGGCTTCCATCCTTCCTTCGGCTTGATGTGAATGGCGGAGCGGTGCCACGTCACTTTCACCGGTCCCGCGACCGGCGAGAGCACGACCTGTCTGCCGATGCCGTTGACGGCGCTGGCCGCGCCCCCCCCTCCACCTCCGCCGGAGCCCTGCGCCATCTCGTCGATCACTTCGTCGAACTGGATGACCGCATCGCCCGAGAACGCGGGCAGAATCGCGCCCGAGTCGGGGGTGACGAGAATGACGGCCGGGGGCGTGAGGCGCGGCGGGGCGCCGGGGGGGATCCCCTCACTCGCGCAGGCTGCCAGCAAGAGCAGTCCGGCGAGCGGGGTGGGGGGGGTCAGGCGCACCCGAGCGCCTTGAGCTTGTCGTTCAGGGCTCCCACCTGCGCGCGCCAGGCCTGTTCCTTCTCGCGCTCCTTCGCCACCACGTCCGTCGGCGCGCGGGACACGAAACTCTCGTTCGAGAGCTTGGCCGAGAGGCCGGTGAGCTGCTTGTCCAGGCGGTCGCGATCGGTGGTGAGGCGCTTGCACTCCTGGTTGACATCGATGGAGCCACCGAGGGCCACGAAGACATCACCGCCATCCTTGAGCACGGCATGGGTCCCGACACCCTTTGAGGCGGATCCCAGGGTCAGCGTCTCGAGTCCGGCCAGCCGGGTGATCGTCTCACTCTCCGCCGCGTACGCGTCGGCGTGCCTGCTGGTCAGCGCGGCAGCGAGGCGAGTCTTCGGCGGGATGCGATACTCGGCGCGAATGGAACGGATGGCGGTGATCAGCTCTTGGACGCGGCCGAACGCCACGTCGGCCTCCGGATCACGGGCCGCGGCACTGGGCACCGGCCACGCGGCCGCGGCCAGGAGCTCACCGGGCTTCCGGCCCGGAAGCTTCTGCCAAAGCTCCTCAGTAATGAAGGGCACGTCGGGGTGGAGGAGCCGGAGTCCGACATCGAAGCAATGCGCAAGCACCGCGTAGGCTGACGGCCCCATCCGACCCTTGGCCGATTCCAAGTACCAGTCGGCCAGGTCTCCCCACACGAATTCGTAGCAGAGCTTGGCCCCTTCATCGAGCCTGAACTGCTCGTTGGCTTTGGTGGCGGCGTCGATCGTGTCCTGACAGCGCGACAGGATCCACCGGTCAGCGAGCGTGAGGGTGGACCGGTCGACGGCATCGATGCCGGGCACCTGTTCCGGGAGCTGCGACAGAATGAACCGCCCGATGTTCCACAGCTTGTTCGCGAAATTGCGCCCGGGCGCGAAGGTCGCTTCGAGGTCTTCATTGTCGAGAATGAGATCCGAGCCGAGGGACACGCCGGCGATGGCGGTCCAACGCAGCGCGTCGGCGCCGTAGAGCCGCACCACGTCGAGGGGATCGATCCCGTTGCCGAGAGACTTGGACATCTTGCGGTGCTTCGTGTCCCGGACCGTGCCGTGGAGGTACACGGTGTGGAAGGGGACCTGCTTCATCAGGTGGATCCCGGACATGATCATCCGCGCCACCCAGAAGAAAAGAATCTCCGGCGCGGTGACGAGGGTGTGGCCGGGATAGAAATGCGCGAGATCGGGGGTCTGGTCGGGCCAGCCCAGCGTCGAAAAGGGCCACAGCCACGACGAGAACCACGTGTCCAGCACGTCGGGATCCTGGGTGACGGGACCCCCACACTTGGGACACTTGGTAGGGTCCACGCGGTCGGCCCACTGGTGCTTGCACGTCGTGCACGTGAACACCGGAATGCGGTGTCCCCACCAGAGCTGCCGGGAGATGTTCCAGTCCCGGATGCCCTCGAGCCACTGGACGTACGTGGTTTCCCAGCGCTCCGGCACGAACCGCACCTCACCCTTCCGGAACGCCTCCAGTGCCGGCTCGGCCAGCGGCTTCATCTTTACGAACCACTGATCGGAGAGCCGGGGCTCGACGATGCTGTCGCACCGGTAGCAGCGCCGCACCGCGTGCTGATGGGACTCGACCTTCGCGAGCAACCCCTGGGCCTCGAGCATCTTGACGATCTTTTTCCTTGCTTCAAACCGGTCAAGACCGGCT
>DATBCM010000272.1:0-1931 GCA_036270455.1 Gemmatimonadales bacterium
GGTGGTCGGGGTCCTCATCTCGGGCTGGGCCTCGAATTCGAAGTGGTCGCTCTTTGGCGGCATGCGGGCGGCCGCGCAGGTGGTCAGTTACGAGATCCCAGCTGGCCTGGTCATCCTCGTCCCGATCTTCATGGCCGGCTCGTTGAACCTGCACCAGATCATCCGCGCTCAGGGCGGGATGCCGTGGGACTGGTTCATGTTCCAGACGCCGATGGGTTACGCGGCATTCTTCATTCTCTTCACCTCGCTGCTCGCGGAGGGAAACCGGACGCCGTTCGACCTGCCCGAGGCCGAGTCGGAGCTGGTCGCCGGGTACAACACCGAGTACTCGGGGATGCGGTTCGGCCTGTTCTTCCTCGCGGAGTGGGGAAACCTCTGGGTGATGAGCGCGCTGATGACCACGCTCTTCCTGGGGGGGTGGCAGGTGCCCTGGGTCAGCAACGCCACGCTCAGTGCATGGGAAGCGGCAGGGACGGTGCACGAGCATTGGTACTACTTCTGGTCGACAGTCTTCTTCGCCATCAAGACGCTCGGACTGGTGTTTGTGGTGATCTGGATCCGCTGGACCTTCCCGCGCATTCGCGTCGACCAGATGATGTCGCTGTGCTGGAAGTACCTGGTGCCGGCGGGGATGGTGATCGTGGTCCTGACCGCGCTGACCGAGTGGGGTTCGTTCGAGATCTTCGGCGATTCAGCGCTGACCCAGGCGCCCCTGGGTTCGGTGCGTGGCGTTCTCCACGGCATCTTCTTCGCCGTCGCCGGGCTGCTGCCCCTCGTCATCTTCTTGCGCAAGACGTTTGCGAACATCCGCATCGCGGGTGACCGCGTGGACTTGAGCAACTGGTAGGAGCCTCGATGCCGGTCAGCGAATACGTCGGAAATGTCCGAGACACCGTCAAGAGCGCGTGGGAGGGGATGAGCGTCACCCTCTCGTACATGTTCCGTCGCCCGATGACGGTGCAGTACATCGGGCCGGAGGCCGCGCGCGAAGGGCGTGGGCCGCTGATTCAGCCCACCATCCCGTCGCGCTACCGCGGCTTTCTCGAAGTGGACATGGACATCTGCACTGCCTGCCAGGCGTGCGAACGCGCGTGCCCGATCAACGTGATCGTCATCGACATCGAAAAGGATCCCGCCAACCCGAAGCTGCGGGTGATGACCCGGTTCGACATCGACGAAGCCAAGTGCATGTTCTGCGGCCTGTGCGTGGAGCCGTGCCCCACGGGCGCGATCCAGCACACCCGCGAGTTCGAGGGCTCGCAGCGGACGCTCTCCAACATGGTGCTGCGCTTCGCGGATCCGGCGAAGCCGTCGCCCGTCTACAAGCCGCCCAAGGGCGCGACCGCATATCCGAGGAAGATGCTCGGCGAGATCACCAGCGCACTCACCAAGCGGTGGGACAGCCCGGCCCCGCCGTTCCCGCTCTCCACCGAGGGCGTGGTGGTGGCCAAGAAGAAGGACAACGGCGACTCCAAGGCGCTGGCCCTGGAGCTGGCCAAGAAGGTCCTCGGCGCGGACAAGGAGAAGCTGGCGGCCATCCTCGAGGAGGCGCAGGCCGGCACCGACTGCGGCGCCTGCACTTATCCGACCTGTGAGGACTACTCCAAAGCCATGGCCTCCGGAAAAGAGACCCGGCTGCACATGTGCGAGCCCGGCGGCGCAGAATCCGCCCGCGCCACCCAGATCGTGATGGAGAGCTGGAAAGCGGCCAAGGTGACGGTGACGCCCGAGGCCGAAAACGCCCAGTACGAGAGCCCGTAAGCCTCTAAAGCGCTTGATTTTCAAGGCTGCGGCGGCGAAAAGACGGCGCACTTCGAGACGGGAGTCCAGCAGTGGCGGAAGGAGCAACGAGACCTGAGCGGCGAATCCTGGAGCCCCTCGGGTTCGGTGCGCTGATCCTCGGTGCGGTGGCGCTCATCTTCTGGGTCTTT
>DATBCM010000273.1:0-5905 GCA_036270455.1 Gemmatimonadales bacterium
ATGTCGCGCGGCTCGGGGTAGAGGGCCCGATCGGTTCCAGCCACGATCAGCTGGGCGTCCGGCAGCGCCTTCCGCACCTCGAGCGCCGCATCCCGGAAGCGTGTCCACATATGCGCAACCTCCTGGCGGCGGCTCCCCGGAAAGACGCCGAGGACGGGACGCCGGGAGTCGAGCCCCAGCATGCGCCGGGCCGCCTCGCGGGTAGGGAGCGGCGGCCGGTCCTTCAGCGGGTGCCCGACGAAGGTGGTGGGGACGCCGCGCTCCCGGAAGAATCGCTCCTCGAACGGGAGAATGACCGCGAGTTGGTGTACGTTGCCGCGCAGACGCTTGATGCGGCCCGGGGCCCAGGCCCACAGCTGAGGCGCGATATAGTAGAGGACAGGGACCTTCAGGGCCGTGACCTGGGGAGCAAAACGCAGGTGGTAGCCGGGGTAATCCACCAGCATGACGGCCCGGTACCGGCCCGCCGCGAGACTCTCGCGGGTTCGGGCGGCCAGCCGGCGGTGGGCGGGGATGGTACTCAGGGCCTCGACGAACCCCACCACCGACATCTTCTCCATCCGGTCCAGCACCGTCGCGCCCGCGCTTTCCAGTGCGGGGCCGCCGAACGCCTCCACCTGGAGCCCGGGGATCCGGCGGCGGAGCGCGGCGATGACGGGGGCGGCGTGCGCATCCCCCGACGGTTCGCCCGCCGAGACATAGAGGCGGGGAGACGCGGTCACGGCCGCAGGGTGGCGAGCGGAGACGCGTGGATGGCGTCGGCGACGCGGGTCGCGAGGACGAGCGCCTGGGCGCCATCGGCGCCGGAGACGACGACCTCCCCTTCCCCCCGGACCGCGCGGACAAAGCTCTCGAGCTCGAGCTTCAGGGGTTCAGCCTCGGGGGCGTCCAGTTTGGTGTGCTCGACGATGTCTTCGATCCTGGTGGCGCCCATGCCCTTCCAGCCGGCCTTGAGCCGGAAGAAGTGGCCGGTCCCCTGGGCGAGGTCGAGGGAGAAATACCCGGTGGGCTGGAAGATCCGGAGCTTCCGCGTGCGTTCCCGGGAGATCCGCGAGGCCGTCACGACCGCCACGGCCCCATTCGAGAACTCCACGCGCGCATTGGCGATGTCCACGTGTGGGGTCAGAAGGGGCGCGCCCGTCGCGCGGACGTCCGTAACGTCCTTCCCCACCAGCTCCAGGATGAGATCCAGGTCGTGGATCATCAAGTCGAGCACCACTGCCACGTCCGAGCCCCGCGGCGTGAATGGCGCCAGGCGGTCACACTGAAAGAACCGCGGGTCCTCGAGGTACGGCATGGCTGCCCGTACCGCCCGGTTGAACCGCTCCACGTGCCCCACCTGCAGTTTCGCCTGGTGCTGGGCGGCGGCGGCCACCAGCTGCTCGGCGCCCGACACGGAGTCGGCCAGGGGCTTTTCGATCAGACAGGAGATGCCGCGGGAGAGCGCAGCCAGGCCCACCTCGGTATGGGCGGGTGTCGACACCACCACGCTCGCGGCGTCCACCTGGTCGAGGAGGGCGTCCAGCGTGGGGTGCGCCGTGGTCCCCAGCTCCTTGGCGACGTGTGCGGCACGCTCTGGGTTCCGGTCGAAGATGCCGGCGAGCTCCGCACCGTCGATGTGACGGAGGAGGCGGGCGTGATGGTAACCCAGGGCGCCGGTGCCGATCACGCCGATCCGCACCCGCGGATCCGTCACACGAGTACTCCCCGCTGCGACGTTTCGATGAAGGTGAGGAAGGTTTCCACTTCGGGCAGGGCCGGCAGCTCGGCGCGCGCGCGCGCGATGCCCTGCGTGATGTTGAAGTCCGAATTGAAGAGCAGCCGGTAGGCGCGCTTGAGCGCCAGCTTCACGTCGGCCGAGAACCCGGCGCGCTGCAGGCCCACGGAGTTGAGGCCGTACAGCTGGAGCGGATTGCCCACGGCCTTCACGTACGGCGGCACGTCCTGGTTCACGCGGGAGCCCCCGCCGACGAACGCGAAGGTCCCGATCCGGCAGAACTGATGGATGGGGGTCAGTCCCGAGATGTTCGCGCGGTCGCCGATGGTCACGTGCCCGGCCATCTGGACGCCGTTGGCGATGATCACGTCCGCGCCCAGGTGGCAGTCGTGGGCGATATGGACGTACGTCATCAGGAAGCACCGGGCCCCGACCGACGTCTTGCCGGTGGCGGTGCTGCCGCGGTTCACGGTCGAGTACTCACGAATGACGGTCTGGTCCCCGATCTCGACCCAGGTCTCTTCGTTCTTGTACTTGAGGTCCTGCGGCGGGCCTCCGACCACGGTGCCGACGCCGATCCGCACCCCGGCCCCGATCCGGGCGTTGCACTCGACCACCGCGTGCGCGGCGATGCGGGTCCCGTCCCCGACGGTCACCCGGGGCCCGATCACAGCATACGGGCCGACCTCGACGTCAGACCCTAGCTCCGCCTTGCCGTCGATCAACGCCGTGGCATGAATCACTTGTCGGTCACGATCGCCATCATTTCGGCCTCCGCCACGACCTGCCCGTCGACGTAGCCTACGCCCTTCATCTTGCACGTGCGGCCGCGGAACTGAACCATCTCCAGCTCGAAGCGGATCTGGTCGCCGGGCAGCACGGGGCGGCGGAACTTCACGTTGTCGAGCGACATGAAGTAGACCACCTTGTCTTCGACGTTCTGCCCCTCGAAGTGTCCCATGAGCAGCATCCCGCCGACCTGTGCCATCGCTTCGATGATGAGCACCCCCGGCATGATCGGGTGGCCGGGGAAATGGCCCTGGAAGAACGGCTCGTTGATCGTGACGTTCTTGATGCCGACGATCCGCCGGTCCCCTTCCACCTCGATGATGCGGTCCACGAGCAGGAATGGATAGCGGTGCGGCAGGATGTCGAGAATCCGGCCGATGTCGTAGCGGGCGTCGCCGGTGCGCTTGGCGGTACGGGACAGGGCCCGGGCCAGGGCGACGTTTCCGACGTGCGAGGGGCGGGTGGCGACGATGTGGGCGCGCACCCGGGCGCCGGTGAGCGCTAGGTCGCCCACGATGTCCGCGGCCTTGTGCCGGACGAACTCGTCCGGCCAGCGCAGGGGCCCTCCCTGGAGCACGGTCTGGTCGTCCAGGACGATGGCGTTGTCCTTGGTCACGCCCTTGATGAGTCCCTTGGCGCGGAGGGTGTCGACCTCGCTCGCGAATCCGAAGGTGCGGGCAGGTGCGAGCTCCCGGCCGAAGGCCTCGGGCGTGATCTCGTAAGTGCCGGCCTGCCGCCCGATCAGCGGATGGGGGAACTCCACGGTGGTGGTCAGGCGGTAGCTCTTCGCGGGCGCGACCACGTAGCTCGCATCGCCTTCGGTGACCGTGAACGGCGCCTGCACGGTGAGGAACACCGGCTCGCCCTCCACCTCGACGGTCCCCGCCTGGCTCAGCGCTTTGAAGTACGGTTCCACACTCCCGTCGAGTGCGGGCGGTTCCGGTCCCGACAGCTCGATGACGCAATCGTCGATCTCCAGCGCGCCGAGCGCGGCGAGCAGATGCTCGACGGTATGAATGGTCGCGTCGCCATGGCCGATGGCCGTCCGCCGCTCGAGCGCCTCCACCTCCGTCAGGCGCGCGGGGACGAGGGGCGTGTCCGCCAGGTCCGTACGCCGGAACGCGATGCCCTGCCCCGACGGCGCGGGCACGAGACGGGCCTCGGTGCGGGCACCGGTGTGCAGCCCGGTGCCCGAGAAGCTGACCGGCTGCTTGAGGGTGCGTCTAGCGATCGGAGTCCCCTTCCGGGCGCGCCAGCGCCTCGAGCTCGTTGACCAGGGGTGCCAGGCGGTACAGGGCCGCCTGGGCCCGCAGGAATTCCCGGTGGTTCCGCGCCGGGTATCCGCTGACGGTGGCGCCGTCCTCGATGTCCCCGATCACGCCGCTCTGTACGGTGATCCGAACGCGGGAGCCGACGCTGATGTGATCCGCCAGGCCCACCTGTCCGGCGAGGAACACGTCGTCGCCGACGCGGGTGGAGCCGGCGATGCCCACCATCGCGGCAATGAGGCACCGCTCGCCGATCTTCACGTTGTGCGCGACCTGCACCAGGTTGTCGATCTTGGTTCCGCGTCCGACCACCGTGTCGTCCACGGAACCCCGGTCAACCGTGGTGTTGGCGCCGATCTCGACATCGTCGCCGATCAGGCAACGCCCCACCTGCGGAATCTTGCGGGGCAAGGCGCCTCCCTTGCCCGGGAGATAGCCGAAGCCGTCGGCGCCGAGCCGGGTGCCCGAGTGGATCATGACGCGGTTCCCGATCACCGTGCCCGCGTAGCAGGTGACCTGCGGGTAGAGATGCACGTCGTCCCCGATGATCACCCCGTCTCCCAGCACGCACCCGGCGTCGATCTGCACGTTCTTGCCGAGCTGAACGTCCCCGCCGACCACCACCTGCGGCCCGATGGCGACGGGGTCGCTCCACGTGGTCCCGCGCCCGATCACGGCGGTGGAGTGGACCCCCGGCACCCACGCCGGCTCGGGATAGAGGATCGGCAGCACGTCGAGGAGGGCGGCGTGCGGGTCCGCGACCACGATCCGCGTGGGCGGTCCTTCCGGGAGATCGGCGAATTCGGCGCGGCAGAGCACCACGGCAGCCCGCGCGCGCTCAAAGTAGGGGAGGTAGGAACGGCTGGCAAGAAACGCCAAGTCGCCCGCGCCGGCCCGTTCGAGCGGGGCGACGCGGGCGACGGTGACGTGCCCCGGACCCACGAGCCGCCCCCCCGTGAGGGCGGCGATGTCGTGCGCGGAGAGCGGACGGCGGCCTTCCGCTGGCACCGGGCGGGCTACTGAGACTGGACCGGCAGTTGTCGGATGCGCGTGACCACGGTGCGGGTGATGTCCAGCGCCGGGTCCGCGGCCAGGAGCCCCGACGCGTTGGGGTCACCGTTGAAGACCAGCGCGTACCCGCCCTCGAGCCGCACGGCCTCGATGATGGTGCGGATCTTCTGCTGAATGGGCGCCATCAGCTCCTGTTGCCGCTGCTGGGCCTTCTGATTCAGCTCCTGGGTCCGGGTGTCGAAGCGCTGCTGCATGAGCTGAAGATCCTTCTGTTTCGCCTGCTTCGCGGCGGGCGACAGGGCGATGGACTGCTGGTCCAGTGCCTGGACCGCCGAATCCATCTGCTGCTGCATCTTCTGGACCTCCTGCCGGTAGCCCTGGACCTCGCGGGCCAGCGTCGATTCGGCGGCCACGTAGCCGGGGGTCGAATCGAGAATCTGTTGCGGGATGACGTACGCAATCTTGAGGCCGGTGGTACCACCGCGTGACGGCGGGCTCTGCGCGCGGGCCGCTTGTGCGGACAGGGGCAGGGCGGCGGCCAACGCCAGGCAGACCACCAGGACACGCTTCATGACTGACTCCGGAGATGAGGGCATATGAGAGTGGCTTAGAAGAAGTTGCCGAGTTTGAAGTGAAGTTTCCAGCCGGGGGTCGGTTGGCCCGC
This sequence comes from Gemmatimonadales bacterium, assembly GCA_036270455.1. Lineage (GTDB taxonomy): Bacteria > Gemmatimonadota > Gemmatimonadetes > Gemmatimonadales > GWC2-71-9 > 40CM-2-70-7. The sequence goes on from DATBCM010000273.1 coordinate 5,450, forward strand.
GGCATTCACTTTGTCGAAGCCGTAGCCCAGGTCGAGCCCGATGGGCCCGAGGGGCGAGACCACCGCCACGCCGACGCCGGCGCCGCGGAAGAGCCTGGTGGGGTCGTACTGCGCGGGCCGTTGCCAGACGTTGCCCGCGTCGAAGAAGGTGCTGACGTAGAAGGCCTGCGACAGCCGCAGTCCGATTTCCGCGTTCATCAGGAAGAACGCGTTGCCGAACGCCGTCGCGCTCGCCTGCCCGGTGGCGGCGTTGGGGTCATAGCCCTTGGGCGTGATGGAGAACTCGTCGTAGCCGCGCAACGGGATTCCGAATTGCGTCCCGCCCATGGTGAAGAGCTGATCGAAGAACGGCGAATTCCCGAATACGAATCCCGAGCGGGTCGACAGTCCGAGGACGAACTTCGGCGGGTTCGCGCCGGCGCCCTTGCCGCCCAGCGTGCCCAGGGGCGCATACCA
>DATBCM010000274.1:0-3647 GCA_036270455.1 Gemmatimonadales bacterium
TCGGGCGCCGTCCCGGCGTCCCTCGCCCCCTGCCACGGATGACCGTTACGCCGGTGCGGGTGGCGGTTCTGGCGTCGGGCGGGGGGACGAATCTTCAATCCCTCCTGGACGGACTGAACAGCACGGGCAGTCACACGGCGCTCGTGACCCGGGTGATTTCGAACCGGAAGGACGCGGGCGCCCTGGAGCGTGCACGCCAGGCGGGCGTTCCAGCCCTGACGTTGTCCGACCACACCAACGCGGAGGAATACGTCGACGCGCTGGGCGACGCGCAGCTCGTGGTCCTGACCGGATATCTGAAGCTGATCCCCGCCACGGTCGTGTCGCGGTTCCAGTGGCGGATGATTAACATCCACCCCGCCCTGCTCCCCGATTTCGGGGGCCCTGGCATGTACGGCCTCCGTGTGCACGAAGCCGTCCTGGCCGCGGGCCGGACGGAGTCGGGAGCCAGTGTCCACTATGTGACCGAGGAGTATGACCGGGGCGAGGTGATCGCGCGGGCGCGCGTTCCCGTCCTCCCCGGAGACACCGGCGACTCGTTGGCGGTGCGGGTCCTGACCGCCGAGCACCGGTTGCTGCCCCACGTCGTCAGCGTGTTGTCCCTGATGGGATTGCCGAATCACGCCGTCCGGTTGGAGGACCTCGATGCGTAGCAGCAGCGCCGCTGTCACCCTCGTTCTCTCGTTCGTTACGCAAGCGTCCCTGCCGGCGCAGTCACTCGAGTCCCTGACCCTCCGGTTTGCCGGCTTCACGACCGTGTCGGGCTACGAGCAGGCGGTAACCGATTCGTTGGTGGCGCTTTTCCCCGGCGCCACGCGCGACCGGCTGGGCGACGTCAGCGTCACGCTGGGCTCGGGTGCTCCGCGGCGTCTCGCGTCCTGCCCGCTCGACGAGGCGGGATACGCGGTCGGCGGCATCACGGCCGAGGGATACCTGACGCTCCGCCGCGAGGGCCGCGTCACCAATCCCCTCTTCGAGCAGCAGCTCGAAGGCCACCGGGTCGTCGTGTTCGGAGCCTCGGGTGCCATTCCGGGCGTCGTCGGCGTTCGGTCGGTGCATCTCACCCGCGGTCGCGCGGCGAACGAAGCCCCGTTTACCGCCGACGACGCCTACGTCGACATCGGCGCGACTTCCGCGGCCGACGCCGCCACCCTGGGAGTGCGGATGCTCTCACCGGTGGCTCTGGATCGAAAGGCCCACCGCTATGGCGACGGCGTGGCAGCGCCGGCGGTCGGGCGGCATGCAGCCTGCGCGGCGCTGGCCGCCGCGCTCCTCTCGCATCCCAAGATCGCAGGATCCCTCGTGGCCAGCTTCACCGTGCAGGGCCTGCAGAGCGGCAATCCTGGACTCGGCAGCGTGACCGCCCTCAAGGGCCCCTTCGCGGACACGCTGACGGCCACGCTGCCCGTGAAGTACCGGGAGACCGCCGCGGAAACCGTGCTCCTGAGCGACGTGCAGGCACTCGAACAGCGGATCGTACAGTGGATGGGAGGTGCGAGGTGAAGCGACTCGTCATCGCCCTGATCGTCCTCGTGGCGCCTGTCGTTCGGGCACAATCTACGGTCGCCGAGGCCGACTCGGTCCTCGCGCGTCTCATCCCCGCGTACGGCGTGTCAGGCAGTGAGGGGCCAGTGCGGGAGGTCGTGAAATCACTCCTGCCGTCCTGGGCCAAGCCTGAGGTCGACACGGCCGGCAACATCTGGCTTCGGGTGGGATCCGGTGGAGCCCCTGTGGTCTACGTGGCTCATATGGACGAGATCGGCTTCAAGGTCTCCGCCATTCTGGACGACGGATCGCTTCAGCTCGACCGCCAGGGCGGATTCTTCGAGTCGCTGTTCGAGGGCCAACCGGCCCTGGTTCACACGCCGAAGGGAGAGGTGCCGGGAGTCTTCCCGACGCGGGACTCGATCCCGCGCGATCCACGCGAGGTGCGGCACCAACCGCCGGTGATTCGTGTTGAAGGAGATCCCCTGCGCTCGACACTCCGGGTGGACGTCGGCACCACCTCCCGCGCCGCTACCGAGGCCTTGGGTGTCACGGTCGGCTCGACGGTCACCATGCCGAAGAGTTATCAGCGGCTCGCCGGATCCCGCGCCACCGGTCGCTCGTTCGATGATCGCGTGGGGGACGCGTCCCTGATCCTGGCGGTACGGCACCTCGACCGGTCCCGGCTCAAGCACGAAGTGATCTTCCTCTGGAGCACCCGCGAAGAGACGGGGCTCTTCGGCGCCGGCGTCGCCGCGCGCGCCCTCGGCTCGGCGCCCGCCCGCGTCTATTCCATCGACACCTTCGTCTCGTCTGACGCGCCCCTCGATCCCAAGAACTTCGCCGATCAACCCATCGGTCAGGGTGCCGTGGTCCGGGCACTCGACAACAGCTCCGTCACACCCCCGGCGCTCGTCGACTCCGTGTTGGGCGTAGCCGTGGCCCGGCACATTGCCGTCCAGGTAGGCACGACAAACGGCGGGAACGACGGCTCGATGTTCGTGCCCTTCGGCGTTCCCGACATAGCCCTGGGATGGCCGCTGCGGTATTCGCACTCGCCCGCCGAGGTGATCGATCTGAAAGACGTCGCGTCGCTGGCGGACCTTGTGCAGGCCACCGCGGAGGTATGGTGAGAGCGCTGATTTCCGTTTCCGACAAACGCGGCGTCGCCCTCTTCGCCAGGGAGCTTGTCCAGCTCGGCTGGGAAATCGTCTCCACCGGCGGGACCGCCGAGGCGCTCCGCAAGGACGGGGTGCCGGTGATGTCGATCGACGAGGTCACGGGCTTCCCGGAGATGATGGATGGGCGGGTCAAGACCCTGCACCCCAAAGTGCACGGAGGTCTCCTGGCCCGTCGCGACAATCCGGAGCATGTCGCCGCCCTGAAGCAGCACGGGATCACCGCCATCGACTTGGTCGCGGTGAATCTCTATCCCTTCCGCGAGACGGTGGCGAAACCGGGCACCAGTTTCGAGCACGCGATCGAGAACATCGACATCGGCGGTCCGTCCATGCTCCGCTCCGCCGCCAAGAACCATGAATCGGTCATCGTGATCGTAGATCCGGTGGATTACACGGGCGTCATCGCGGGACTGAAGGCCGGAGGCGTGCCCGCCGACGAACGCCGGCGCCTGGCCACCAAGGTCTACGCCCACACCTCCGCGTACGATGCCGCGATCACGAACTACCTGTCGACTCGGGGCCAGGAGCCATTCCCGCCCTCGGTGGCGCTGGTGCTCGAGCGCCAGCAGTCGCTCCGCTACGGTGAGAATCCCCATCAGCCGGCCGCCCTCTACGTCACCGATGAGGCGCGGGGGATGCGGGACATGGTCCAGCTCCACGGCAAGGAGCTGTCCTTCAATAATCTCCTGGACGTGGACGCAGCCGTGAGCGCGGTCCTCCCCTGGGACGCCGAGCACCCCGCCTGCGCCATCATCAAGCACACCACGCCCTGCGGCCTGGCACTCGGTGGCACCGCGGCTGAGGCCTATTTGCGGGCCTTCGCCACCGACCGCCAATCAGCGTTCGGGTCGGTGATCGCGTACAACGTCCCGGTGGACCGCGCGGCGGCCGAGGCGATGCGGGACCTGTTCGTGGAGGTGGTGGTGGCCCCGGCGGTGGCGGAGGACGCCCTGGCGGTCTTCCGGGAGAAGAAGAACATCC
>DATBCM010000275.1:0-2047 GCA_036270455.1 Gemmatimonadales bacterium
TCCTCCAGGAAAAACGGGCGCGCGGTTCGGGTTCGGGACGAAAGGCCATGGGCCTAGTCTACCACGGTCCGGAGACCCCGAAAATGGCCGACGACAGACCCTAGCAGCCATGCGGCAAAGGGGTGCCGCCGAGCGCTCAACCGCGATTCGGGAAGTGTGACCTGCGTTACGTCCCGGCGAGCGCCAGGAGCCGTTTCCACTGGGCGGGCGTGGTGGGCACGACTGACAGCCGGCCCTGCCGTACCAGTGCCATGTCTGCGAAGGTCGCATCGGCCTTGATCTGGACCAAAGTCACGGGCTGGGCCAGCCGCTTCCCGACCTTGAGTTCGATCACCACCAGTGACGGATCACCCGCCTTCGGGTCCGGATAGGCCTCTTTGGTCACTGTCGCCGTCCCGATCACGGCCTTTTCCGAGCCGGTGTGGTAGATCATCAGCTCGTCACCCTTCTCCATGTTCCGGAGATTCTTCAAGGCCACGGGATTCGCGACGCCATCCCAGACCGCGGTCTTCTCACTTTCCAGACGGTCGTAGCTGTAGGCAGTCGGTTCGGTCTTGAGAATCCAGTAACTCATCGGGCGCTCCGCTCGGTCCAATCGGTGATGGTGGTGGCCAGGTCCTGCAACACGGCTGCTTCGGTGCTCTGCTTCTTGGGGACCTTGAAGGAGTGGTCCCCGCCCTCGATCTCGTGCAACGTAGCCCGCGGTGTCAAACGCGCGACAACCTGGTGCAGAAGTTCTCCTTGCGCGAAGTCATCCCGTGTCCCCTGCAGGAACAACATCGGAATTTGCACCAGATCGAGGTGCTCCGCGCGCGTGATCCCGGGATTGCCGGGGGCATGCAGGGGGAAGCCCAGGAAAACGAGTCCGCGGACGCCCGCGAGGGGAGCCCGGGACTGTGCGGTCGAGGTCATGCGTCCGCCGAAAGATTTGCCGCCGGCCACGAGCGCTACTCCCGGTGCTTCGGTGCGAGCTCGCGCCACCGCCGCGTTGACCGTCGCCACACACTTGTCGGGCGAATCCGTGCGCCCGCTGCCCCGCTCCATGTAGGGGAACTGATAGCGCAGCGTCCCCACCCCCAAGGCCACGAGCGCCTCTGAGATTTTTTCGAGGAATGGGTGCCCCATCCCGGCTCCGGCACCATGCGCGAGCACGTACAGCGACCGGGGATTCGCCGGGAGCTCCAGCAGACCGGACACCTCGAGCGAGAGCTCCGGCACGGCGATCGTCAGCGGCTTCCCGCTCACACGCGTGCCTGGAGCAGACCGAGGGCTTTGACGAGGTCGGGGCGATCGTCGAGCACGGGAATCACGGGATCGCCTTTGAGTTTTTTCATGCGGGCCGGGGCGTTCTTGATGGTGAATTGACCGATCTCGAGCGACGGAGTGACCTCCGTCCACCTCAGGGGCATGGACACCGGCGCGCCGGGCAGGGGTCTGATCGAGTAGGGCGCCACCAGCAGACGGCCATGCCCATTCTGGCCGTAATCCAGGTACACGCGCCCACCCCGCTTCCCTACCACCCGCGTGATCGTCGCGATGTCCGGCAGCTCGGCCGCCACCACCCGCGCCAGCAGTCCCCCCAGTTGGCGGCACTGCTCGTAGGTCACCTGGCGCCCCATCGGAATGAGGACGTGGAGTCCGGTGGAGCCGGAGGTCTTGATGTACGCCGGGAGCCCGATGGCATCACAGAGTTTTTTCGTCGCCTTGGCGACCTGCACCACATCCGTGAAGGGCGCCTGCTTCGGATCGAGGTCGAGGATGCACCAATCCGGGCGCTCGAGACTGGCAATCCGGCTGCCCCAGACATGCAGGGGGATGGTGCCCAGATTCGCGATATAGAGGAGGGACTCGAGGTGGTCGCAGACGAAGTAGTCGATTTCCCGCTGCGTGTCCTCGCTCCACATGCGCTCGGTGCGGAGCCATTCGGGCGCGAAGACCGGCGCATCCTTCTGAAAGAAGGACTTGCCCTTGATGCCGTCGGGGAAGCGGGTCATCACCACCGGCCGGTCGGCGAGATAGGGCAGCAGCCACGGGGAGATGGCGCGGT
>DATBCM010000276.1:0-7846 GCA_036270455.1 Gemmatimonadales bacterium
CGAGGAGATCGCGGCCTCGGCGCAGCAGCAGAGTGCATCGACGCAGGAGATCGCGTCGTCGGCCAATCAGCTCGCCACCGCCGCCGACTCCCTCACCGGCGCGGTGCAGACCTTCCGCCTCCTGGCTGACGAGCCGCGGCGGGAAGCTGCGGACTAGCTTACTTCTTTAGATTGATCGCGGTGGAGAGGTCGCCGCGCAACAGCGCTTCCCGCACCGCTGTGCAGATCTCGATCGCCACCCGCTTCTGAGCTTCCGACGTCGACGCCGCGAGGTGCGGGGTCAGGAGCACGCGGTCCAGCCCGCGGAGCGGAGAGTCCTTCGGCAGCGGCTCTTCGGCGAATACGTCGATGGCCGCGCCCGCGATCCGCTTCTCCTTCACCGCCGCGACCAGAGCCGCTTCGTCCACCAGCTCCCCCCGTGCCGTGTTCACCAGGAAGGCCGTGGGCTTCATCAGCTTAAGCCGCTGGGCGTTGAGGAGATGGCGGGTTTCGTCAGTGAGAGCCACGTGCAGGGTGATGATGTCCGCCTCCTGCAGCAGCTGCTCGATGGGCAGGAGGCGGGCTTGCAGCTCCACGGCCCGCTGCGGAGCGACGAAGGGATCGTAGGCGATGATGGTCATGCCGAAGGCGTGGGCGAGCTGGGCGACGTAACCGCCGATCCGGCCCATGCCCACCACGCCGAGGGTCTTGCCCCGCAGCTCGCTCCCCTCGAAACGCTTCCGGTCCCACCCGCCATGCTTCATCGATTCGGCGGCGTCGGGAATGTGCCGCAGCAGGGACAACAGCAGCGCGATGGCGTGCTCGGCGGCGCTGACGGTATTGGCGCCGGGGGCGTTCATGACCGCGATCCCCCGCTTGGTGGCCGCCGCCACGTCGATGGTATCCACGCCGATCCCGGCGCGGGCCACCACCTTGAGGTTCGGCGCGCCGGCGATCATCTCCGCGGTCACCTTCGTTTCACTGCGGACGATGAGAGCCGTGGCCGTCGTCAGTGCAGCATCCAGCTCCTCGCGCGTCTTGCCGGCGAGGTTGACGACGTGAATTTCCGGGGAAGACGCGAGCAGTGCGATCCCGGCGTCCCCCAGCTTGTCGGCGATGACGACGCGAATACTCACGCCAGAGTCCGTTGAATGAGGGCCAGCAGATTGTCGAGGGACGCCACGGTGTGGTCACCCATGTGGCCGATCCGGAAGGTCGTGTCCTTCACCCCGCCGTACCCGGTACCGATGACCCACCCTTCCTTCTTCACCGCTGCCACCAGGTCCTTGGAAACCTTGCCCGCCGGCATCTTGATGCACGAGACGGTCCAGCTCCGCCGGCCCTCCGGGGGCAGGTACGAGAGACCCACGCGCTGAACCCACGTTTCGGTGGCCTTCCGCATGTCGTCGTGCCGCTTCCACCGCGCCTCGATCCCGCCCTCGGCCTCGATCCGCCCGAGCTGGACGTCCAGCGCAAAGAAGAGCGAGATGGCGGGCGTGTTGGTCGGCTGGTACTTGGCACTCGCCTTCTCGAACGTGATCAGGTCAAAGTAGAGCCCGCGCGACGGCAGAGTCTTGGCGCGCTCGAGCATCCGCGGAGACGCCACGCCGAACGCCAGACCCGGCGGGAGCGCGAGTGCCTTCTGGGAGCCGGTGAAGACGAAGTCCAGGTCCCAGGCATCGGTCTCCACCGGCGAGCCGGCCATGGACGTGACGGCATCCACCAGGAAGAGCACGTCCGGGAACTCATGGACCACCTTGGAAAGCGCTGCGACATCCTGGAGCACGCCGGTGGAGGTCTCCGAGTGCGCCAGCGTGACGGCGTCGACTCCCGGGTTCTGCTTCAGGGCGTCCCGCAGCTGGTCGGGCTCGACGAAGCCCCCCAGCGGCACGTCGAGCCGCACACACTCCTTGTCGCACGCGCTGACGAGCTCGGCGAACCGCTCCGAGAACGAGCCGTTCACGATCGAGATGGCCTTGTTCCGGATGCCGGACCGGACCGCCATCTCCATGAATCCCGTGGCGGAGGTCGTGCCCACCATGACGGTGCGCGACGTGCGCGCCAGCTGCTGGAGCCGGGGGGCCGCCCGCTTGAGCAGGTCCTCCATGGTGGACGACCGGTGGCCGATCATGGGACGGTACATGGCGGCCAGGACGTCCGGGTGCACGTCGGTCGGGCCGGGGAGGAAAAACTTTCCGAACGCCGGCGTCGCGAGGCTCACGCGATTCCCCCTAGCACTTCATCGGTCTTCACGAGACGAACGCCTTCCTCTCCCCATTCTTTGAGGAGGTGCTCCGCGGCGCTCGCATCGATGGGCTTCATCGCGTCGGTCACCGCGAAGAGTCGGGTGTGCAAACGATGGGTCAGCAGGCCTTCGATGGCGTAGCGGTTGCAGACATCCAGCGCGACGCCATACAGCACGATGTCGTCCGGCTGGAGGACGGTGAGCGCCGGGACGACGTTGGCATTGGTGAACACGTCGAACCAGTGCTTGTGGAACAGCAGGTCACCCTTGTGGGCGCGGAGCGCGGGCCCCAGCTCCACCGGGTCCCGCATCTCCGGCTCGATCACGAGCGGATGCTGGAGCGCGGTTTCGGGAATCTTCTTCTGACCCGGCGTGCCCCGCATGCAATGGGGCGGAAACGTATCACGCCAGTTGGGCTTGTCGGACAGCTCCTTGTCCCCCGGGCTGTGATCGTCCGCCGACGCCACCACGCGGATCCCGTTCTGGTGGGCGTACTCGTTCAGGCGCTTCAGGTTGGGAATGAGGCGTTCGGCGTCCGGGACATACAGTTTCCCGTCCGCACGCATGAAGTCGTATTGGGTGTCGACATCCCAGAAGATTACACGGGCCATCCCAAGCCTCTCACCAGGTGGCCAGGGAATTTTCCCTCGCAGGATGGGAGTGTGTCAACGGCTCGTTCCCGCCCTGAAAGGTGGGCCCGCTAAAGCGTTGCGCTTGAAGCACTGCGTTGTGTCGGGCCCCGGCTTTGAGCCAGGGTGCGACCAGGAGGGGGCTACGCCAGCAATCGCGTGACCGCGATTTCGTCGCAACAGGACTGCCGCGGGCACCGGGCGCAGTCGGCCCAGACTTTGAGGGGAAACCGGGTCTTCTCGGTGCGGTCGAAGCCCAGCCGCGAGAAGAAGTCGGGTTTTCTGGTGAGGGCAAACGTCTCCGCGAGCCCGAGCGCGAGGGCGTCTTCGAGCAGCCCGGCCACGATCGCCCGGCCTACCCCGGCGCCCTGCCACCCGTCGGCGACCGCCAGGCCGGCGACTTCACCGAGCGTCTGGCTGTAGACCTTGAGGGACCCACAGCCGATCACCTCGCCGTCCGCCGTGACGGCGACGACGTATTCCTTGATGTGCCGACACAGATCGTAGTTGGACCGCGGGAGCAGATCGCCCGTGGCGACGAAAGGCGCCATGAGTGCTTCGAGTCCGGGCACGTCCGCGAGTGAAGCCGAGCGGATCTCGAGTGCCGGGCGCGACAGGGGGAGCGGCAGGGCGCTCACGCGAGCACCTCGGCCAGCACCGCCAGCCCGCGGTCGAGATCGGCATCCTCGATCACCAGAGGAGGCAACAGACGCAGGACATTCGGCCCCGCGGACAGAATCAGGAGCTGCCGTTCCCGCGCCGCCGTGACGACCGGCGCGGCCGCTCCCGTAAGCTCCACGCCCCACATGAGCCCGCGCCCGCGGACGTTCGTGATCCGGGAAGACGTCTTCGCGATCCGTTCGAGGCCGGCACCCAGGTGCTCGCCCCGCGCGCGCACCGACGCGAGGAAGTCCGGTTCGGCCAGCGTCCGCACGACGTCGAGCGCCACCGACGCAACCAGCGGACCGCCGCCGAAGGTCGTCGCGTGGTCGCCGGGTGCGAGCGCACTCGCGATGGCCCCGGTCACGAGCACCGCGCCCATCGGCAATCCGCCGGCCAGTGGCTTCGCCAACGTCAGCATGTCCGGGGTCACGCCGGTCTGCTCGTAGGCGAACAGGGTCCCGGTCCGCCCCAGCCCGCACTGCACCTCGTCGAAGATGAGCGCGACGCCGCGTTCGTCGCACAGCGTTCGCAGGAATGCCAGCCACTCGTCGGAGACGGGACGGACCCCGCCCTCCCCCTGGACCGGCTCGATGATCACCGCCGCGGTCGCTTCCGCCGTGATGCCCGCAGCGGCGGCCGCGCGGTCTCCCAGCGGGATAATGCGCACGCCCGGTGCCAGCGGCAGGAACGGCTTCTGATACTCGGGGTGGTCGGTGGCGGCGAGAGACGCGAAGAGCCGGCCATGGAACGAGCGGCTGAAGGCCACGATCCCGGTCTTCTTGCTCCACTTCCGCGCGAACTTGAAGGCGCCCTCGTTGGCTTCGGCGCCGGAATTACAGAAGAACACCTGATCCGCGAATGACCGGCTCACGAGCTCGGCCGCCAGCGCCTCGCCGGGCTCGGTACGGAACAGGTTGGAGACGTGGATGAGGCCGGCGTCGAGTGCCCGGACCAGGGCGTCCCGGATCACCGGATGCCCATAACCCAGCGCGTTGACGGCGATCCCTGACGTGAAGTCGAGGTAGCGCGTGCCGTCTTCGGCGATCAGCTCGACGCCCTCGCCACCCGTGAAGACCGGGCCGACGCGGGCGTACAGCCCCAGCAGGGCCGAGGCCCCGGATGCCGTGGCGGTCACGCCAGGACGGGAGACGGAGACGCGGACGTCATGACCCGGGTGCCCGCCGATGGCTCGGAGAGCATCCGGAGATCGCCGATGCGAACCGCATGGGCACCACCCGCCAGAGCCTGCTGGGCCGACCGGAGCTTGGCGGCCATCCCGTCGGAGGCGGTCCCATCGTCAATGAGATGTTCGATATCGCCCGTGGCGATCGTAGCCTGCGGCACTCCCCCGACCTTGACGCCCGCCACATCGGACACGAAGAGCAGCTCCGTGGCCCGCAGCGCCGCGGCGACGACGGCGGCCGCGCTGTCCGCGTTGACGTTGAGGGCCACCGGGGAGCCCGCGGGGTCAGGCGTGACCGGCGCGATCACCGGCGTGAGTCCGGCGAGGAGCAGGCTCTCGATCAGGGCGGTCCGGACGCGGGTGATTCCCCCGACATACCCGAGGCCCCCCGCCAACTGGGTGGCCGTCAGGAGACCACCGTCGGCCCCGGACAGCCCGATCGCGTCGAGCCCCGCGGCGCGCAGCGCCGTGACGAGGAGCCGGTTCACCGGGCCCGCCAACACCATCTCCACCACCTCGGCCACCTGCGCCGTGGTGACGCGCAAGCCCTCACGCTTCTCGATGGGAAGTGCAAGGCGCCGGGACAGCTCGGAGACCGCGCGGCCGCCGCCATGCACGATGACGGTCGGACCACCGGACGCCAGCGCCTGGGCGCAGGCCGACACCCACTGGGGCCGATCGAGCTCGTTGCCGCCGATCTTGACGACGCGGACCTTCAGCACGCGAGTCCCGCCGTTTCTTCCAGCCCGAGCATGACATTCATATTCTGCACCGCCTGCCCAGCGGCACCCTTCACGAGGTTGTCGATCGCCGCGATGATGGTGAGCCGAGGCCGCCGGACGTTCTCCACGGGAGCGACGCCGATTGCCACGCGATTCCGGTAGACCACGTGCTGGAGTGACGGCGTGGTGCCCTTGGTCACCATCACGCAGGGCTCGCCGTCGTAGGCGGCCTCATAGAGCCCCTCGGCGGTGGCCTGATCCACCACCCGCGTCAGCGGCACGTGAATGGTCTCGAGAATCCCGCGCTTCACGGGCAAGAGATGCGGAGTGAAGACGAGGTCGCCGTTGAACCCCCCCTCGCGCGCCAGCGAGGACTTCAGCTCGGCCAGGTGGCGATGGGTATTCCCGACGGCGTACGCCTTGTAGTCCTCCGCGACCTCGCCGAAGAGGAGTTCCCGCTTGGGGCTCCGGCCGGCACCGGTCACACCGGACGCCGCATCGATCACGATCTCCCGCGAGGGGTCGATCAGACCGCGCTGGGCGAGGGGGACGAGCGCCATGAGCGCCGCCGTGGGATAGCAGCCCGGATTCGCGACCAGCTCCGCCCCGGCAACCCGGGGACGCGTGAATTCGGTCAGTCCGTAGACCGCTTCCGGCGAGAGCCGGAAATCGGCGGAGAGGTCCACCGCCCGCTTGCCGGCGGCCCGGGCCTCGTGGACGTACCGCCCCGAGATGCCGTGCGGCAGGCAGGACAGCACGATTTCCGCGACGCCGAAATTGGCGTCCTCGGCCCGGATGAGCTGGTGGCCTTCGAGTGTGCCCCCCGCCCCCGTTTCGGCGGTGGCGAAAGCGACCGAGGCCCCCGGGTGACGGTTCAGAAGCGACAGCAGCTCCCGCCCGACGTATCCGGAGGCCCCGAGCACCCCAACCGGGACCGATGCATAGTTATTCATCTCAGCGGGAATTTATGCATACCCCCGCTGAGCGCAAGGCCTTAGGGGGCCACCGCCATCCCCATCGCGTGGTACCCGTTGTCCACGTAGACCGTGGTCCCGGTGATGCCGGCCGCCAGGGGACTCGCCAGAAAGGCGGCGGTGTTGCCCACGTCCGAGGCGTCGATGGACCGCGGCAGCGGCGAATTGGCCTTGGTGTAGTTGATCATCATGTCGATGAAGCCGATGGCCGAGGCGGCGCGGGAGGCCCAGGGACCCGCGGAGATGGTGTTCACCCGGACGCCATGGCGGCGGCCCGCCTCGTAGGCCAGGGTGCGGGTGTCGGCCTCGAGGGCGGCCTTGGCCGAGGACATCCCGCCGCCGTAGCCGGGGATGACCCGCTCACCGGCCATGTACGTCAGAGACAGGAACGAGCCCCCCGGCCGCAGCATCGGCCCCAGAACCCGCACCAGGGAGACCATGCTATAGGCCGAGACCGACACGGCGGAGAGGTATCCGGCGCGGCTGGTGTCCAGGAGAGGCTTCTTGACCTCGGGGGCATTGGCCAGCGAGTGGATCACGATGTCCAGGGATTGAGCGCCAAAATCCTTCTCGATGAGGCCCCGCACGCCCTCGATGCTGAAGTCCCCCACCTCCTTGTAGCGCTTGTTCTCCCGCACGTCGGCGGGGGCGTCGGCGAGGGTATCGTAGGCCGCGTCGAGCGGATAGACCTTCTCGAACTCGAGCTTCCGCCCATCCGACAGATTCATGGACTCCTGCATCTTCCCCCGCTCCATGAGCTTGGTGAAGATGCCGAGGGCCGGAGGCCAGCTCCCCAGACAGATGGTAGCACCCGCCTCGGCCAGGGCCTTGGCGATGGCGAACCCGAACCCGCCGTCATCCGACACTCCGGCGACGAAGGCCCGCTTCCCCGTCAGGTCGATCCGCAGCATGGTCACTCCACCCGTTCGAGTCTGGGATTGGGCTGGAAGCGCCGGCCCACCTTGGCGCAATCCCGGCCGTCGACGCGCACCACATCGGCGGTGAAATCGAAACGCCCCTGGAAGAGGCTCGACCCCACTCCGTACATATCCACCGGAACGCCCTGTTCTTCGAACGCCCGGATCTTCTCGACGGTGAACCCGCCGGACACCACGATCTTGACCTGCTGGAATCCCTCGCGATCGAGCGCGTCGCGCACATTGCGCACGAGCTGAGGATTCACGCCCGTCGGCTTGAACGATCCCATCTGCGGCACGATCGACTGGTCCACCAGGGTCTCGGACGTATCGAGCCTCACGCCGTAGAGCCGGGAGCCCAGGGTCCGGGCGACTTTCAGGGACGTGCCGACGCAGTCATTGTCGAAATCCACGAGCGTGATCAGCGCGACGCTCGAGTCCGATCGCTCGGCGAACTTCTGCGACGCCAGCACCGTGTCTCCGCCATATGCCGCAATCAGGGCGTGGGGAACGGTTCAGATGCCTTCGGAACCC
>DATBCM010000277.1:0-1712 GCA_036270455.1 Gemmatimonadales bacterium
CCACGCGACGTCCGGGAACCTGGCGCACCGGGGTTTACTCGTCCACCGTCAGCGTGTCGATGTCCCCGAAACCCCGGTGCTCCAGGTTCCCGGACGTCGCGTGGTGCATGGCGTGCGTCTTCTTCCAATAGTGATACGGCGTCAGCGTGAGCACACCCAAGATCGACCCGACCGTGTCGGCGACCTTGGAGGAGCGGAAAAACGACGCGTGGCCGCAGTCGTGCTGAATGATGAACAGTCGCATCAGGAAGAACGCCGCGGGGGCCGCGAGCAGGAGGGTCAGCCAGTAGCCCACCGACAGACTGAAGTACATCAGCGCCCAGGTCCCCACGAAGAGCACGACGCCGGTCGTGAGCTGCCAGATACTCCTGGCGTGGTCGGGGCCCTTGTAACGGGCCAGGCGGGCGGTCCAGGTCTCGAGTGACATTGCACATAGCCTAACGCTTCGGACCCCGAACGCAAAGGGCGGCATCACAGATCCGTGTATATTCGTCGCCCATGTCCTCCGTTTCGGCCACCGAAGCCCTCGACCGCCTGCGACAGGGGAATACCCGGTTCGTTGCGGAGGCCACCGGCGGCGCGCCGCTCACCCACGACCGCCGCGCCGAGTTGGTCCGCGCGCAGAACCCCTTCGCCATCATCCTCGGCTGCTCGGACTCCCGCGCCCCCGCGGAGTTCGTATTCGACCAGGGCCTGGGTGATCTCTTTGTGATCCGCGTCGCCGGCAACGTCATCGCGCCATCCCTCGTCGGCTCCGTCGAGTTTGCGGCCGAGGCGTTCGGGACGAAGCTCGTCGTGGTGATGGGACACACACAGTGCGGCGCCATCCGGGCCACCCTCGAGCAGCTCCAGCGGAAGTCGGGACCGGTCTCTCCCAACCTGCAGGACATCGTGGACCGCGTGCGTCCCGCGGTCGAGAGCATCGTGCTCACGCGTCCCGACTTGCACGGCGACGATCTCGCCCGGGAGGCGGTGCGCGCGAACATCCGCGCCTCCGTGGGGCAGCTGCGGCACGGATCGCGGCTCCTGGAGGGCCTGATCCAGAAGGAGGGGCTGATGGTAGTCGGTGCGGAATACGCACTTGAAACGGGCGTAGTGGAGTTTTTCGCCTAGGCCCATAGGTTCCTTCCTCTATGGTTTCCCCCCAACTGCCGGCCCGCATCGCCGGGCTCGCGACACTCACCCGGAACCTCGATTGGAGCTGGAGCCCGGACGCCCGGCAGCTCCTCCGCTCGATCGATCAAACCCTGTGGCACCTCACGCGCCACAACCCGATCGAGATGCTGCGACGGGTGGACCCGGCGCGTCTCGCCGCCTGCGCGGCGGACGCCGAATTCCTGAAGCGCTACGACAGCGCGATGGAGCAGGAGGCCCACCGGACCTCGGGGGAGGGCACGTGGTTCAAGCAGGAGCACCCGGAGCTGCTGGGACCGGTCGCGTATTTCTGCGCCGAGTTCGCGTTCCACAACTCGGTCCCTATCTACTCGGGCGGTCTGGGTATCCTCGCCGGTGACCACTGCAAAGCCGCGTCCGACCTCGGCGTGCCGCTCATCGGCGTGGGCCTCCTTTATACACGTGGGTACTTCGACCAGCGCGTGCGGCTCGACGGCTGGCAGGAGGACGCGGACGAGCACTTCGACGCCTCGCTGACTCCCCTCGAGCAGCTACATGGCCCCGGCGGACAGCCGGCCCTCGCGACCCTCAAGCTGGAG
>DATBCM010000278.1:0-2978 GCA_036270455.1 Gemmatimonadales bacterium
CTCCCGGCGCTGGTCATCGCACCAGGCTGTTCGGGATGGCGTGCGCGGTGGTCGTGGGACTCATCGGCCTTCTCAGCCTGACCGAATACATCCTCAACCGCGATCTCGGCATCGACCAGTTGTTCATTCAGGACCTGACGACCATCTGGACGCCCGGCCGGCCGGGGGCGAACAGCGCCTTTCAATTCTTCGTGCTTTCGCTCGCGTTACTCCTCGGCTCATCGCGACAGCTCTCCGCCTGGTTGGCGGAATCGTTCGGTCTGATTGTCCTCTTGGGGGCGTTCATCGTGCTCCTGGGATACCTGTACAGCGCGGCCGAGCTCACGAACGACATCTCTCCGACCCAGATGGCCCTCAACTCGGCGGTGGTCTTCATCGCGCTGGCGGCGGGGGTGCTGGCCCGGGACAGCTCCGGTCCGGTGACGCAGGTGCTGACCAGTCCGGGGCCCGGCGGGTCCCTCGCGCGCAAGCTGCTGCCGCGGCTGATCATCGCGATCGTCGTGATCGGGTTCTTGCGCCTCACGGGCGAGCGGCTGGGGTGGTACGGTCTGGAGCTCGGTCTCTCCCTCTTCGTCCTGATGACCACCATCGTGATCATCTTCGTGACGTTGCGCTACGCGCGCGCGACGGACGAAGCCCAGTTGACCCGGATCGAAGCCGACCGCAAAGTGCGGGACGCGTTCGCGCAGGTCCGCACGCTCGCCGCCACGGCGGAGAAGAGCCGGGAGGCGGAGCGGACCCGGATCGCGCGGGAAATCCACGACGAGCTGGGACAGGCGTTGACCGGCGTGAAGATGGACCTCGCCTGGGTGCGGTCGCGGCTGCCGGCGGACCGGGCGATTCAGGAACGGTTCGACGCCGTAGGAGAGCTCCTCGAGGACGCGGTCCAAATCGGCCGGCGGATCTCGAGCGATCTCCGTCCCGGCGTGCTCGACGATCTGGGGTTGGTCGCGGCGCTGCAGTGGCAGGCCCGCGAGTTCACCAAGCGGACCGGGATCGCGGTGCGGATCGACGCGCCCGACGACGTGCCGGTGCCCGACGAGCGCGCGACCGCCGCGTTCCGGATCTGCCAGGAGGCCCTGACGAACGTCTCGCGTCATTCAGGAGCGACCCGGGTGCAGGTTGAAGTGACGGCCCAGGATCAGGCGCTCTCCGTCGTCATTCAGGACAATGGCCGCGGCTTCGATGTGGGCCCCGCCAAGGCCGGGTCATTCGGACTCCTGGGCATGCAGGAGCGGGCCGAAGCGTGGGGCGGGGCGGTGCGCGTGGAGAGCAATGTCGGCGGGGGCACGACCGTGACGCTCAGTCTGCCACTGGGAGAGGTGACCGCCTGATGATCCGGGTGATGTCGGTGGACGATCATCGCATCGTTCGCGAGGGGGTGACGCGGCTCCTGGAAGAGTCCCCCGATATCCGGGTGACGGCGGAGGCGACGTCGGGGGCGGGGGCCCTCGACCAGATCTCCAAGCAGGCGGTGGACGTCGTCCTGCTCGACGTCGCCATGCCTGGGACCTCCTTCGTCGAAGCGCTCCGGGACCTCCGCGAGCGGTTTCCCAAGGTCAAGGTGATCGTGTTGTCCGGGCACGCGGAGGAGGAGTATGCGGTCCGGGCTCTGAAGGCCGGCGCCTCCGGGTACGTCACGAAGGAGCATTCGGCGGAGGAGCTGATTGCCGCCATCCGGAAGGCGCATGGCGGGGGCACCTACGTCAGCGCGGAGCTGGCCGAGCGGCTGGCCCGGGAGGTCGGGGGTTTAAGTGTGAGCCCGTCTCACGAGGCCCTCTCCGACCGGGAGCACGAGGTGCTGCGCCTGCTCGGGAAGGGCCGGAGCGTGAAGGAAATCGGCGCGGACCTCGGGCTCTCCGCCAAGACGGTCAGCACCTACCGCACTCGCCTCCTGGAAAAGCTGGGCTTGAAGACCACGGCTGATCTCATCCGCTATGCGGTGGAGCACAAGATGTAGGACGGAGACCGACAGACTCTCCTCCTCACGCCGCACACCCGCCTTCTGCACTTCCCGATACAGCCCGATTCGCCCCGTCCGTATTCTGTTCCCCGTCGCACATGACGTGACTCGCAATAACGAGGTCAAGGTGGGCCGGATTGTGATCGTGGAGGACTCGAAGGTGGTCCGGCAACGACTGGAAGAGCTTCTGGGCACGGTGGCCGGGGCCGAGGTGGTGGGGACGGCGGAAGGGGTGCAGGAGGCCCTGGAAGTGATTTGGCGGACCCTCCCCGACGCCGTGATCCTCGACCTCCGGCTGAAGGACGGCAGCGGGATGGCGGTGCTCGAGTTGGTGAAGAAGACCCGTCCCGCCACCACGGTGGTGGTCCTGACGAACCATGGCACGGATGAACATCGGGTGAAGGCGCTGTCTCTGGGCGCCGACCGATTTCTCGATAAAACGGCGGATTTCGATCAAATCCCGGCCGCCGTAACACTGTGAACCGGGACGAGACGCATCTACTCACTCAGGAGGTGGTTGTGAATCGCAAGGGCTTTACGCTGATCGAGCTGTTGATCGTGGTCGTCATCATCGGCATTCTCGCCGCGATCGCGATCCCGAAGTTCGCCAATACCAAGCAGAAGGCGTATGCGGCGTCGATGAAGTCGGATCTCCGCAACCTGGTTACTGCGGAAGAGGCGTACTTCTCGGATTCGCTCAAGTACGTGAACTCGACCAGCTGCACCAACCCCGCCACCCCCGGCAAGGCCGCGTGGTGCGCCACGACCGGCAACACCCTGGGCACGGTCACCACGGGGACCGGCACGCAGGCTGGTTGGACGGCGAGCATCACGAACATCAACACCCCGACGTCCTGCGCGATCTACATCGGCGCCGTGATGCCGACCGCTCCTGCGACCTCGGCCATCTCGGAAGGCGCGCCGGTCTGCCAGTAAACAGCTAGGCGCTTAGGCGCCTAGGCGTTCAGTTTGGGCCCGGATTGCCATGAGGCGGTCCGGGCCCTGTTGTTTTATG
>DATBCM010000279.1:0-1635 GCA_036270455.1 Gemmatimonadales bacterium
CTCGATCACCTCGCAGTACTCGGCCTCGGGGTCGGAGGCGAGGTCGGCGCAGACCTTCTCCGCCTCGACGCGCGACATCTTCCGGTAATCCATCAGGTATGCGACGGTTTTGTCGTCGGGCGCCACGTAACCGGTGAAGCCGCCCACCTCGGCCGTCATGTTGGTCATGGTGGCGCGCTCGTCGACCGACAACGCCTCGACCGCCCCACCGCAGTACTCGACCAGCTTCCCGATCGCCTGCCCACTCTTGATGTACGGGTGGCGCAGGATCTCCAGCATGTAATCCTTGGCCGTGACGTTTGCGGGCTTCGTGCCCTTCACCACGACCTTCACGGTCTCAGGGACCGTGAGCCGGACATCCTTCGTGATCCAGGAGTTGAAGATGGCGGTCGTGCCGACGCCGAACGCCACGCACCCGACCGCGCCGGCGTGCGGCGTGTGCGAATCCGAGCCGATGATGACCTGGCCCGGGAGCGCGTGGGATTCCAGGATCTTGGAGTGGCAGATGGCCTCGGAGCCATGATGGCCCAGGCGCAGCTCGCCGTAGAGCTTGATCCCCTGCTTCTCCGCGAACGCGCGCTGCTTTTTCTCGAGCTGGTTGGCGACGTCGAGCAGGCCCTCTTTGATCCGCTCCGGCGTCATCGCCTCGCCCAGGAAGGTGAGGTGGTCCCGGAACAGCAGGACCGACGCCGGGTCGAGCACCTTTTCGTCCTGTCCCACCAGCTGTTCGAAGAAGATCGCCGCCATCGGGGTGACATACTCGTGGCTGAACCGGATGTCGGTGACCACGAAGCCTTCATCCCCCGGCTTCACCGCCGGAACGCCGACCTTCCCCTTGGAGGGGTCGACCACCCAATGCCGCGCGAGGACCTTTTCGCCGAGGGTCATGGGGCGCCGCGACGTGGAGGGCGGGCTGAGCACGACTTTGCCCTGGAGACGCGCGACGTTGTAGTTGAAGAGACCGTCGTACTCGATGATGCCCCGGGTGATTTCCCCCTCCCCTTCCGTGAACTTGGAGAGAGGAATGTCCTCGCCCCGGCGGACCCGCTCGATGATCGAGAAATCCGTCGTGGTGAGCACCCCCAGGTTCTGACAGTTCTCCCGGTAGATGCGTTCGATGTTCTCAGCGACGACCAGCTTGATGCCGGCGCACATCTCAGCGTAGGGAGACTGCTCCCGGGAGGATCCCTTCCCCCGGCGCTTGCCGGAGACCGACGCGACGAACCCCCCCTGCTTCACCGAGCCGCGGGTGATGGGGAACTGGTCCCCGCACTTCAAACCGAGGTAGGGGAATTCCCCCATGGTCGCGTCGTAGTAGTAGCAGATGTAGGCCGGGGTGATCTCGTCCGTCGAGATGTTGTCGCGCAGAGGCACCTGGGGTGGCCAGGGCAGGTCTTTGCCCGCGAGCTGGTCTCGCACGAGTCCGGCGTCTTCAGTGAGGAACAGGATGCGCCCGGGAAAGCGGACCCGATCGGGCAGCTTATTGACGGGGCGAGACTTGAGAGCGTCCAGCATGCCGAAAAATGACCCCTTGCTAGGGGTGGAGCAAGGCGATTGGTTCAGCCGATGCGACCTCTATTCACGCTTTTAGTGGTCTTCGGGACTTCGTCGGGTGTGGCCCTCGCGCAAAAACCT
>DATBCM010000280.1:0-1892 GCA_036270455.1 Gemmatimonadales bacterium
ACGATGTCGAGATTGCCTTCGGCCGTGTAGAGCTTGATGGCAAAGCCCCGCGGATCACGCCAGGTGTCGGGTGAGCCCCGCTCGCCCGCCACCGTGGAGAACCGGATGACCAGGTCGGTCTTGGTGCCGGGCTGGAACACAGCCGCCTTTGTGTATCCGCTGACGTCGCCGGTGACCTCAAAGACGCCGAAGGCGCCTCCTCCCTTCGCATGGGGCTGGCGCTCTGGGATGCGCTCGCGATTGAAATTCGCCATCTGCTCGATCAGGTAGAAGTCCTGCAGCACGACCGGGCCGTCGGGACCGACGGTCAGCGAGTGCTCCTGGCTGGCGACGGGGATTCCGGCATCGGTAGTGGTGGGTGGACGGTGCGGCTGGCGTTGGTTCATAGCTCCTCCTGGCGATTCGCGGTCGGTGAGAAACGCTGGCGGTTCACTCCGCGAGTTGGCTTCTTCGACGTAATACCCACAAATTCTGCGGGACCGTCACAAGGGGAGCACCTCCGGCAACCCCAGTCGCAACCGCACCGTGGCAAGCGCTCTCACCCACCCACCCGTTCCAAGCACATCGATCAATTCCAGGCCAACCGCTATCGAGTCTCGTCGGTAAGCCAAGATTTCCGGCGCCGGGTCCTTCGTCGAACCGCACTGGTTTGGGGTTGGGCCGTTCACGACTCGCTGATCAGATCGTCGTGAGCAGCTTTGCTAGGCACCCGGCTAGGTCAACCGGGTCAATTTGTTAAGAAGAATCGATGGCGTGCTTGGCCTGGCCAGCGGGAATGACCCCTTTCGCTGGTGGACATTGGGACCGTCGTCACAGACTCTCGGCGCCTTCCGCAAATTCGAGCGGCTCGAGCTCGGCGTTCGCCGTGTCGTCCGCAGTGCTCTTTCCGACGAGTGCAATGACCGCACCAGCCAGTGCGACCGCGATCAGGATGGCGAGTGCTGGGCGGATTGAGGACAGTACGGCCTGAGCTGCGCTGCTACCAATAGTCGTGTGGCTTGAGAGGACGACGCTCACGATGGCCAGAACGACTGCTCCGCCGATCTGGAAGCTTGTGTTGAACAGTCCAGCGGCGAGTCCCTGCTCCTCTGACGCGACGCCGGCCGTGGCCTGAACATTCAGTGCGGGGTACGCCAGCCCCCATCCGAGCCCGATCACGATCATGGATGGCAACAGCATGGTGAGGTAGTCGAGGTGGTGGGAGTTCTCCCGCAGGAAGAGCGCATAGCCGACGGCGAATGCAATCAGCCCGGCGGCAATCAGCCGCCGGGTGCCGAAGCGACCGATGATCCGTGCCGCCTGCGACCCGAGAATCGGCAGAAGCACCCCCGACGGGAGAAACGCCAGGGCGGTCTTGATCGGCGACCATCCGGCAACGTCTTGGACGTAGAGCGTGGCCAGGAACTGAAAGCCAAGATAGGACCCGAAGTACAGAATTCCGGCCAGATCGGCCGACACCAGCGGCCGACTCTTGAAAATCCCGAGCCGCACGAGGGGAGTCGCTGAGCGCTTCTCTGCCACAACAAACGCCGCCAGCAGCACCGCGCTGAGCGCGAGCCCACCGATCGTGCGTCCGTTCGACCATCCCCGCGTCGGAGCCTCAACGACCGAGTACACCAGCGCCAGCATCGAGGCCGTAATCGTTAGCGCGCCAGGCAGGTCGTAGTGCGGGGGGATCGTTGATCGCTCCTCTGTGCGATCCAGGACACGGAACCCGACTATGACCAGGAGGGCGGAGATCGGAGCAGGGACCAACAGCACGAATCTCCACCCCAGCTCGGACAAAAGACCCCCGAGCACCAGGCCCAAAGTGAAGCCGATTGCGCCGGTGGCGGCATAAGCGCCTAGCGCCTTGTTCCTGGCCGCTCCCTCGGGGAAGGTCGTCGTCAAGA
>DATBCM010000281.1:0-6850 GCA_036270455.1 Gemmatimonadales bacterium
AGCCCGGGTAGTCCTCGATCAGGTCCGTGTTGAGCAGCTCACCGCCCGGCGCGCCCCGTTCGAGCGTCACCGCGTTGAGCATCCCCCGTCCCGCGTACATCGCGGCGCAGAGCCCCGCCGGGCCCGCGCCGACGATGATCAAGTCGAAGTCCTTGGTTGCTACTGCCGTCATGGCGTCCGCCACTCCAATCGTGGGGGAGCTCCCTCCCCCGCCAGGGCGCGCGTCAGCGCGCCGCGAAACATCACCGTTTCGAACTCTATCTCCGGGCGCTGGGGTCCCAAGAGCTTTGCGGCCGCCGCGGCGCCGACTTTCACGATGCCATGCCGGTTCCCGCGGGACCGGTGCAATAGCGCGGCGCAGGCCTGGATGAGCCCCTGCCAGACCAGCCGCTCTTCCGGCCGGTCTCTACTTATAGAACGCCAGACGGTTTCCAGCGCCTCGTGTGCCAGCCAGAATTCGCCACGATTGAAGAGGTCCCGGGCCGTTTCGAGCTGAGCCTGCCGGGCTTCCGGGGTCAGGCGGCCCCCACCGCAAGCAGGTTCAGGGCCCCGTGACAGCTCGAGACGGTCCCAATCAACACCGCCGCCGGCGCGCCGGTCTCCCCCGCCCGGGTCACGACGGCGTCTCCCTCCAGCACTTGATTGACTGCAAAGGTCCCCACGCCGAACACGTGGTGCTTGCACACAAAGAGGGCCGGCCCGAACACCGGCCGCTCCCCTTCGCCCAGCCGGTCCGCGAGCGCGTGCACCGAATCCGGCATCTCCCAGGTCCGCGCCGCACCGATGGCCGGACAGGTCACGGGCTCGACACAATGCGTCGGACAGATCCAGTCGGCGTACGAGACGTAGCGCGTCCGGTCGTTCCCGGTGCGGTCGTAGGGCGTGTCCATCTCCCCCGGCACCAGCTCGACCGTTACGGACCGCCCGGGCCACCGGGCCCGCGCCCGGCGAACGATCCACTCGAACATGAGATGAGGCATATGCGGCGAGGGTACGATGAAGTCCGCGGGCTGGCCATCCGCCGTGGGCTGACTCGAGCCCAGGAAATCGTCGAAGAAGCCGCCCCAGTCCGCGGTCACGAAAATCCGGTCGGCCGCCGGCTCGAACTCCTTGCGGGCCCGGCAGGTGGAGTTGCGGTCCACGATCATCACGCGGCGGAAATCGGCCTTGTGCTTCTCTTTGGCCCGCGCGAGCTGCCCCGCGTAGAACGAGCCGTAGCACCCGCCGCCGACGATGATGACGTCCCGCATGAGGAGTGGACCGGTCATCGAATGACCCGCCCGCCGTCCACGACCAGTACGGTCCCGGTGACGTAGTCGGCGGTGAGGAGGTACCGCACCGCCTGCACGACGTCCTCCGGAGACCCCAGACGGCCCGCCGGCGTCGTCTCGGCAAAATGCGCCCGGGTCTTGTCGTCCCAGTCATCCGGGAGGAGCACCGCGCCGGGCGCGACCGCATTCACCAGGATGTCCGGGGCCAGCGCGCGGGCCAGGCCCTTCGTCAGCATCACGACGCCCGCCTTGCTCACGCAGTGCGGCACGTACTGTGGCCACGGCTCGAGGCCGGCGACATCCGCCAGGTTCACCACCCGCCCGCGCGAGGCACGCAAAAACGGCACCGCCCCCTGGGTCACGAAGAAGGGCGCGCGCAGGTTCAGGTCGAGCGTCTGGTTCCACGATTCCGGGCTCACGTCCGTCACGGCCTGCTTCACCATGATCGCGGCGGAATTCACCAGAATATCCAGCCGCCCACCCAGGAGGCCCGCGGCGCGCCGCGCCAGGGACTGAGCGGCGCCGGGATCGGCGAGATCCGCCGCCACCGCTGCCGCTTGGCGGCCGAGGGCCTGAATCTGTCTCACCGTGTACGACCCGCCGTCTACCGTGCCGTGCACGTGAACCGCGACGTCGCAACCGGCGCGCGCGAGGCCCACCGCGATCGCCTGCCCCACGCGGCGCCCGGCTCCGGTCACGAGCGCGGCGCGGCCTTCGAGGGTCACCGGCGGATACTGGAGAGGGGGACGACCTCGCCGCTGATGGCTCGCGCCTCGTCACTGGCCAGGAAGAGGACGACGCGGATCAGATCGTCCATCTCGACGTAGGCCACGTCCGCGCCCATCGACGCGATGTTCTCCGGGGTGCGGACCGATTCCGGAGCGACGGCGTTCACGCGTATGCGCGACGGCGCCAGCTCGATGGCGAGGGACCGCGTCAACCCGGCCACGGCGGCTTTGGCGGCCGAGTAGCCGCTCATGCCGCCGGCGGGATGCAGAACGGCGGCGGACGCGAAATTGACGATGGCCCCGCCCCCGCGGCGCGTGAGTGCCGGCGCCGCGGCCTGGCACAGATTGAATGCCGTCCGGAAATTGATGGCGAAGGTGCGGTCGAGCTGGTCGGACGTGATCGTGGCGACCGGACCCGCGGCGAGGAACCCCCCGGCGACGTTCACCACGGCGTCCAGCCCGTTGAACTCCTGCTCGGCCGCTTCGACGGCACCACGCGCCGCGGTGGCTGTGGTGAGATCGCCAGTGACGCCGACGACCGGCACGCCACTCTTCTCCAGTTCCGCGGCCCGGTCTTTCACGAGTTGAGGCTCACGGTCGGCGATGACCAGACTCGCCCCCGCCCGCCCGAACGCGCCGGCGATAGCGTGCCCGATTTGGCCGGGTCGTCCCACGCCGGTCACGAGGACCACTTTCTTTTCGAAGGTCGTCATGAACGCCTCAGCTCGAGCTTTTCCAGCCACTCGAGGGGCACGTCCATGCCGCCGAGCGGCGCGTGCGATGCCCCTTCGTCGCCGTCCCCATGCCAATCCGATCCGCCGGACACCACGAGGCCGAGCCTCTCGGCCAACCGTCCGAGGCGGGCCTCCGCGGCCGGCGAGTGCCGGGGGTGGCGGATCTCGATGCCGTCGAGACCGCCGCTCTGAAACTGCCGCAGCTGCGGCTCCGTGCCCCGCTCGCCGAGGTGGGCGGCGACCGCCACGCCGCCGACGTCATGGATCAATGCCGTCACCGCCTCGAGCGTGGGGAGCGGCTTGGGAACGTACCCCGGTTTGCCCCGCCCGAGAAAGCGGGCGAAGGCATCCGTGAAATCATCCGCGGCGCCGCGGCGGACCAGGGCCCGGGCGACGTGCGGACGCCCCAACGCCCCGTCCTTCGCTTCGGCTTCGACGTCCGCCAGATCGATGGGCACTCCGGCACGCTGGAGGCGCTGGACCATCTCGTGCCCGCGGCGCCTTCGCGCTTCCCTGGTCTCCGTCAGAAAGGCCTCGAGCGCCGGGTGCCCCGGCGTCAGAAAATATCCGAGGAGATGCATCTCCCCCCAGGGAGCCTTGACGCTGAATTCGCAGCCGGGAATGACCCGCACGCCCAGGGGAAGAGCGGCGGTGGTCGCGGCTTTTACGCCGTCGAGGGTGTCATGGTCGGTGAGCGCGATGGCAGCGAGGTTGGCCTCGTGGGCCCGGACCGGCACCTGCTCCGGAGGACACTCCCCGTCCGACGCGGTGGAGTGGCAATGCAGGTCAACGTGCGCCGTAGGCGCTCTCCGGGGCCGTCCACGCGGGCTGGGACTGGCGGAACAGATCGAGCAGCTGGCGATCCGACAGCTCACTCAGGGCCGCCTCGGGATTCCGGCTCCCCATCGGCGTAAACCGCGTGAACCGGCGGCGCCGGGCGGACCCGGTGCCGCACTGGAATACCACCCCGAATTGATCCTTGTTGTAGACGGTGTCGTACCCGGAGGGCGCGAACTCCCAGGATTCGCCGTCGACGGACAGGGTGCGTCGCGGCGTCATCTACGCCTCCGCCTTGGCTGCGAGGGATACTTCGGACCAGAGCTCCCAGGCATCGGGGGCGTACGTGACGAGGTTCTGGAGCCTCTTCTCGAGCTTGATCTCCTCCGGCAGGCGCGAGGCCTGGGCCCGGTGGCTCATTTCCGTCGGGCTCTCGGAGAACTCGATGAAGAGTTGAGGGTCCTTGGCATTGCGGAAGACCCAAATGCGCTGGCCCCGGGCGTCCGCGAACTGACAGAGGTCGCGGAGCGTGGCCAGGTAGTCGCGTTCGTTGGACGCGGGCACGCGCACGCGCGCCGCGGTCAGCACCTTCGCCATGGTCAGATCGCTCCTTCCGGGAACTCCTGCAGCATCTTCTTCACGTCCGCCAGGAACTTGTCGCCGTCGGCGCCGTCCACCACGCGGTGGTCGTAGGACATGCTGAGCATGCCCATGGTGCGGATCGCGATCGTATCGGTGCCGTCGGGCTGCGTGATG
Source organism: Gemmatimonadales bacterium (assembly GCA_036270455.1). Lineage (GTDB taxonomy): Bacteria > Gemmatimonadota > Gemmatimonadetes > Gemmatimonadales > GWC2-71-9 > 40CM-2-70-7. The sequence continues at coordinate 4,267 of DATBCM010000281.1, forward strand.
ACCTTGGGCTTCTTCTCGATGGCCCCGACACCCAGGATGGCGACCTGGGGCTGGTTGATGATGGGGATGCCGATCAGGTCCCCGAAGATACCGGGGTTCGTGATCGTGAACGTGCCGCGCTGAATGTCGTCGGGCAACAGTTTCTTGGTCCGCGCCCGCTCGCCCAGGTCGTTGAGGGCGCGCGCGATCCCCATCAGCGACAGCTCATCCGCGTGCTTCACCACCGGCACGATCAGACCACAGTCGAGCGCGACGGCAATGCCGAGATTGATGTCCCGGCGGTAGATCGTGTTGTCACCGGACACGGCCGCGTTGACCACCGGGTGCGTCCGGAGGTTTTCGGCCACCGCCTTGGCGATGAACGCGAGGAACGTGAGGTTGACGCCCCGCTCCTGATACGACGCTTTCGCCTTGGCGCGCAGCTGCGCGACGCGGGTGAAATCCACCTCGAAGAACGAGGCGACGTGCGCCGACACGCGCTTCGACATGATCATGTGGTCGGCGGTGATCTTGCGGATCTTGGACCACGGCTCGACGCGATCGCCGGGCCACGGCTCGACCGCGGGGTGCTCGATGGGACCAGCGGGCGCGCCGGCCGCAATCCGCGGCGCACCCAGGGGGGCGGCGGCAGGCACTCCCCGCTCGATGTAACCGAGGATGTCCTGCTTGGTCACGCGGCCGGCGTACCCGGTCCCCGCGATGCCTGAGATATCGACCTGGTGCTCGGTGGCGATTTTGCGGACCAGCGGGGTCGAACGCCGCCGGAGACGTTCTTCGGCGGTCTCGTCGCCATTGGCCGGCACCGGCGCTCTCGGGGTGGGAGCCACAGCCGCCGCGGCGGAAGCCGGACTGGGCGCTGGCGCAGGCTTCGGTGCCGGAGCAGGCGCCGGTGTGGCCGTCGCCGGCGTCGCCTTGGCCGCGGGGGCCGGAGCGGCGGGAGCGGGCGCGGGAGCGGAGGCTGCCGCGCCTTTCTCGGTTTCGAGCACGGCGACCAGGGTCTGCACGGGGACCGTCTGGCCCTCCTGCACCTTGATCTCTGCCAGCACGCCCGCCGTAGGAGCCGGAATCTCGGCATCCACCTTGTCGGTCGAGATTTCGAAGAGCGGCTCGTCCCGCTTCACTTCGTCGCCGACCTTTTTCAGCCATTTCGACAGCGTGCCCTCGGCGATGGATTCGCCCATCTGGGGCATCAACACGTCTATACGAGCCATAGTACCGTTCTCCTCAGTAGACGTCAGACATCAGTTGTCAGACATCAGTGCTGACGTCTGATCTCTGATGTCTGAAGTCTGATGTCTCAGTAGCTTGCCAGCCACCTAGCCGCCTTCACGATATCGTCGGTCTGGGGCAAGACGAAATCCTCGAGCGTTGGTGCATACGGGAGCGGCACGTCGTGGGCCGTCACCCGCATGATCGGCCCATCCAGCCACTCGAACGCTTTCTCGTTGATCCGCGCCGTGATCTCACCGGCCAATCCGCCGGTCCGGGTATCTTCGTGCACGATCAACACCTTGTTCGTCTTCTTCACCGTCTTGAGGATCGCATCGTCGTCCAGGGGCAGGAGCGTGCGCAGGTCGAGGATCTCGGCCGAGACACCTTCCTGCTCGAGCGCCTCGGCCGCCTCGAGCGACTTCCAGACCGTCGCACCGTACGTGATGATCGACAGGTCCTTCCCTTCCCGTGCGATCCGCGCCGAGCCGATGGGCGTGAGGATCTCCTCACCCTCCGGAATCTGGTCTTTGATCCGTCGGTAGAGCCACTTGTGCTCGAGATAGAGCACCGGATCATCGTCCCGGATCGCGGCCTTGATCAAGCCCTTCGCGTCCCGGACCGTCGCCGGGTACACGATCTTGAGGCCCGGCGTGTGGAAGAACGCCGCCTCGGGGTTCTGGGAGTGGAAGGGCCCGCCCCGGACGTAGCCGCCGCAGGGGCCGCGTACCACCATGGGTGTCGGGAGGCCGGCGCGGTAGCGCGCGGTCGCGACGTAGTTCGTCAGCATGTCGTACGCGCAGGAGATGAAGTCGATGAATTGCATCTCGGCCACCGGCCGCATCCCCAGGTGGGCCGCGCCCGCCGCCGCGCCGACGATCGCCGCCTCCGAGATCGGCGTATCGATCACCCGGGAGTCCCCGAACTGTTTTTGAAATCCCTCGGTGACCTTGAACGCGCCGCCGTAGGCGCCCACGTCTTCGCCCAGGATGAATACGCGTTCGTCGCGCTCCATCTCCTCGCGCAGGCCCTGCCGCAGGCCTTCGAGGAACGTGACCTCAGCCATTCATCCCCCGGAACCAGAGCCGCTCGGCCGCCGGTGGATCCGCGTACACACCCGTCAGCGCGGACTCGGGAGGCGGCAGGGGCTCATTGACGCACGCGTCAGTCGCCTGGTCGATCTCGTCCCGCACATCGTTGTAGATGTCCTTCAAATCCTGTTCCTCGGCCCACCCGTTGGTGAGCAGCTGATTCCGGTAGCGATCGATGGGGTCCTGCTTCGCCCATCGCTCCAGGTCCGCCTTCGCCACATAGTGCTGGTCGTCGTGCTCGGCGTGCCCCTTCATGCGGAAGGTCTTCACCTCCACAAAATGGA
>DATBCM010000282.1:0-2088 GCA_036270455.1 Gemmatimonadales bacterium
TGTTCGATCTTGCCTGCCTACTGATGGGGTGGGGCCAGCCAGATCCGGTAGTGGAGGAACTGGCGGCGCTTGCCGCGGGGGCGCGTGTCATGCGTCAAGGAGTTGGCAGGGTTTGCTCTTGATGCAGATGGCCGAGCTCTAGCTTGCCGTGCATGTACGTTTAGCCATCGGCTAGCGGGATTTTCACCGGGCGGGGTATCTGCAATACCGAAGGTCAAGGGCCACGTCCAGCCAGGTGGTGTATGAGAAAGCCACCTCGCGATCGGTTTCTATTTAAGCACCAATGGCCTCAATTGTCACGCTGGTCCCGCTAGTTTCCTTCTCCTTTTCCGGCTTGCGGCACGCGGCGAGGATTTCAGGGCCCATGTAGCGGCGCGCCTCGGTCCATTCATCGTTCTGCTCCGCCAGGACCGCGCCGACAAGGCGGATGATCGCGTCACGGCCGGGGAAGATGCCGACGACGTCGGTCCGCCGGCGTATCTCCTTATTCAGGCGCTCCTGGGGATTGTTGCTCCACACCTGGCGCCAGATTTCGCGGGGGAAGGCGGTGAAGGCCAGGATGTCCTCGCGCGCGTCGTCGAGGTGCTCAGCCGCTGCCGGGAACTTTGCCTCCAGGGCAGTGACGACCTGGTGGTGCTGGGCGCGGACGGAGGCGGCATCGGGCTGCTCGAAGATGGTCCGGACCAGGGTCGACACCCACGGCTGCGCGGACTTGGGCACCCGGGTAGCCAGGTTCCGGGAGTAGTGCGCACGACACCTTTGCCAGGCGGCGCCGGGCAGGACCGCGGCGATCGCGTCGCGCAGCCCGTGGTGGCAGTCGGAGGTGACCAGCTGCACCCCGGACAGGCCGCGGGCGGCCAGGCCGCGCAAGAACGCCAGCCACCCCGCGCCGTCCTCGCAGGTGGCGACGTCCAGGCCGAGGATCTCCCGCTTCCCGTCTGCGTTCACGCCGGTGGCGATCAGGGCGTGCACGTTCACCGTCCGGCCGCCCTCGCGGACCTTCTGGGTCAGCGCGTCGATCCACACGAACGCATACGGCCCGCCATCCAGCGGCCGGGACCGGAACTCCCTGACCATCTCATCCAGCTCCGCGGCCATGACGCTGACCTGCGACTTCGATAGCTTCGTCACGCCGAGCGACTCCGCGAGCTTCTCCACCCGCCGCGTCGACACGCCCAGCAGGTACGACGTCGCCACCACGGTGGCCAGCGCCCGCTCCGCCCGGCGGCGCCGCTCCAGCAGCCACTCGGGGTAATACGTGCCCTGCCGCACCTTCGGGATCGCCAGCTCGATCGTCCCGGCGCGGGTGTCCCAGTCCCGCCGCCGGTAGCCGTTCCGGGAGTTCACCCGCTCCGGGGTCACCTCCCCATAGCCGGCCCCGCACACCTGCTCCACCTCGGCGTCCATCATCCGCTGCGCAAATCCCCTGATCATCTCCCGCAGAAGATCAGGGCTCGCCGACGCGAGGGTCTCCTCGAACTGCGTGCCGGGAACCGGCACAATGTCACCTGCGGCCACTTCGTTCTCCTTCGTCTCGCAGACACCAATTCGAAGGATCACGAGGTGGCCGCCTCACGTCACGCCGACACGCCCAGCCAGGACGGATCAGTCACAGCCGGATCAGCTACCCCATACACCACTCCCGTGGACGTGAACAGGTCAAGGTCGCGACTATCCGCCGGACTGGTCGCCGGGTGTGCGTAGCGGGTTCCCTGCGGACAGCGTTCCGATGAGTTTCGGCCCCGGCAGTTGTCCATCTCTGAGAGCCAACCCCAGTCGCGTACCTTCGACGCGATGCATACGACCGGCGGGGACGCGTAGCTTGTGCGGCCGTCCCCGCGCCACCGGTCTACGACGCTGCCCTGGAGGTCACGATGTGTCCGATGATCCACTCGTTCCAGACGTCCGGCGGCGTCGCCGCGACGCGGGAGGCGTGATGACGACGGTCGAGGCGGACGGCGTCATGCTCGGGGTCGAGCACTTCGGCGACGCGGCGGCGCCGCTCGTTCTGCTCACGGGCGGCACGACCATGCTCTCTTGGCCCGACACGCTCTGCGAGGCGCTCGCGCGCGGTGGGCGCCACGTCGT
>DATBCM010000283.1:0-1623 GCA_036270455.1 Gemmatimonadales bacterium
GGTCGTTGGACACGTTGATCACGGACAAACCGCCGGTGGAAGCCTTCTCGTTGAAGGTGCGCACACTGGTGGCGCAGACCGGCGTGTCGACCGATGGGAAGATGTTCAGCAACACGGGCTTACCGCTGAACTGGTCGCTGGTGACCGCGCTCAGGTCGGATCCGGTCAGATGAAAGTCAGGGGCTGACGCGCCGACGGCGGGCAGGTCGCCGACGGTGTTGATCGGGTTTCCACGCATAGTTATCTGTGCCATGCGCACAGTCTGCCAAGGCCGGCAGGGCAGCGTGGGGCCGGGGTTGGGTCAGCCCGCGGCGCGCGGTATCGGCATGCCGGCATGCCGGCTCTTAATGTCCTCTATATATTGGCTAGCGTGCCTGAGATCAACCGACGGAACATCATGATCACAATGGGGCTGGGTGCACTGGGGGCCGCGATGTCTCTCCCGGAAGCTTGGGCTCATCCATCTCCGCCGGCGGCGCCGGCGGACGCCGCGCCCGGGAGCTACATTTTCCACGACGAGTTCGACGGACCCGCCGGCCAAGGCCCCGATCTGGCCAAGTGGACGCCGCAGACCTGGCAGGACGACGTGTTCCCGCCGGTGGATGGGATATACCGCGCCGGAAACGTCTTCCTGGACGGGAATTCCAACCTGGTTCTGCAGGCGAGCCGAGAAAACGGTGAATACTTCACCGGCAAGCTGCGCGGTAACTGGCGGGGCACGATCAACACCACCTGGGAAGCGCGGATCAAACTCAACTGTTTGTACCCCGGCCTGTGGCCCTCGTTCTGGACCGTCAACGAGGATCCGCAGCCGGACGGCGAGGTCGACCTCTTCGAGTGGTACGGCAACGGCCAATGGGCTCACGGCACGACTGTCCACGCGGCGTCCAATGGGAAAACCTGGGAAGGGAAATCAATTCCCGGGATGGTGGACGACGCCTGGCACACCTGGCGCATGCGTTGGGATGAGGACGGCTTCAAATTCTGGCGGGACTATGTCGACGGTGCCAAGCCATATTTCAGCGTTCCACCGAAGCCGATCCACGTTTTCGGGGCCCCTCCCGAAGACAAGCGGTGGCCGTTCAGTAACCCCGGCTACTGGCTTTCGCCCATGTTCACCCTTGCGGTCGGTGGGGTGGGCGCCGGCGATCCTGCCGCGGGGACGTTCCCGTGCCAAATGCTGGTTGACTACATTCGGGTCTGGTAGCGGCTTACCGCACCGCCTTGACCACCTGAACCAGGTTGAACTGCCACCGCTCGACGAGGTGAAAGCCTAAATCGTGCGGAACCGCGAAGGCCGGTGTCGCTCCGTAGAGCGGCCCGGGCGGGAGCGCGGAACCCTGCTCGTGGGCGGGCATCGCCTTGTCAGCTTGGGTGATGATCCACACAACGCGACACTGGCTGAGCGGTTTCGCCACAACTTCTGGGATGAGGTTGGTATCGAAGACGTCGTTGCGATCGGTTGCTCTCTGCCAGAGGGTCAGGTCGACCAGCTTCCGGTAAGCGTCCGGGCGGGCCGCGAGCAGTGGGCGCATAGGTGCGGGCATGAACGTCACCGTGTCGTTGACCAGTAAGCAATCGCCAGGTGCTGCCTTGGCCGCGATCAGATCCGCGACTTGGCTG
>DATBCM010000284.1:0-3288 GCA_036270455.1 Gemmatimonadales bacterium
CCTTGGCGGCGATCCGCTCCACGGGGTCCCCATGCATCAGGTAGGCGTCGCAAGTCTGGGCGATGAGGGTCTTGGCCGCATCGGATTCTCCTCCGGCGTAGAGCACCGGACGGGGCGTGGACAGCGGCTTGGGCTCGAGGATCGCGTTCTCGATGCGGTAGTACCGGCCGGCGTGGGAGAACCGCGGCTGCGCCCACATCCCGCTGACCACCGCCAGCCACTCCTCGGTGCGCGCGTACCGCGCATCGTGCTGATCGAACTCCACGCCGTACTGCCTCGCCTCCTCCGCCCACCAGGACGACACGACGTTGAGGGTAAGCCGGCCACCGCTCATCCGGTCGATGGTCGCGGCCTGTTTCGCGCAGAGGGCGGGCGGGTGGAAGGTCGGGCGCACCGCGGTCATCAGCTCGAGCCGCTTGGTGACCGCGGCGAGCGCCGCCACGGTGCTCCAGGCGTCGAGGGTCGGGGCTTCGGGGCCCCGGATGTCGTTCAGGTTCAATTCGGCAATCAGCGTGGCGTCGTAGCCGAGTGCTTCACTCCGGACCGCCAGGCGGGAGACGTACTCCCAGGTGGCCTCCATGCCCTCGTCAGGCACATTGCGAAGCCAGCCTCCGAAGACGGGAAGCCAATATCCGAATCGCATGGTCAGCGGGCCTCCCGTTCGAGGTAGTCGACCAGGCGTCCGAAGGGATCGAACCCCACTACGCGCGGCGCATCGGCCACGAAGTTCGAGAGGGCGTTGATATCGTAGTAGTAGCGTTGCCCGTCGCGGGCATCGTGCAGGTACTCCACGCCTCCCACGTCGATGCTCGCGTTCTTCATGATCCGCTCGACCTGCGCGATGACCTCGGCGGAAGGCATGAAACCCTCCACGCGCATGCCGTTCCGGGGAGCGTCCACCGGGCAGGCGGCGCGCGTCAGCTCGACCCCTCCCACGGTCTGACAGACGTCGGCGGGACAGAGATTGAAGGAGTCGGCATCGGCGAACACCCGGATGGCATAGAGGAACTTCCCCCCCAGTGCCTCCACGCGGACGATCCCCTGGTCTTCGACGGGGATGTATTCCTGCACGAGTGCGGTCTGGTCGATGCCGAGGTCGAGCGCGTCGGCGCTGACCGCGGCGGCCAGGTCGGCGGGGGTATCGAAACGCCTGACCCCGGCTCCGGAGCCGCCGATGTTCGGTTTCACGACGACGGGGAAGCGCAGGTCACTCGCGGCGTCGATCGCCTGCGACGGATGATTGATCACGAGGGCCTTCGGGTAGGGCAGGCCGAGCCGGCGCAGCAGGTCGAGCTGGAGCGCCTTCGAGGTCTCCGTGACATAGGCGTCGTACCCAGTCACTACCCGACTGCCGGCGCGCTTCAGGAAGGCCAGATAGTGCAGGGTGTAGAAGATGGCGTTGCCGCGGCCTCGCAGATACGCTGAGGGGCTCATGCGGTTGAAGACGAGGGAGTACTGCGGGTCACCGCCGGGAGCGAACCGGTGACTGGCCGCGTCGATTTTCTGGTACGGTACCGAGCGGCGATCCAGCTCCTGGAAGAGGGGCCGGAACCAGTCCGGGTGCTCGTAATAGATGGCGATGGGACGATCAGCTGAGGCGGACACAGGATTCATCTCCTCTAACGGTTGAGATTGGCCGCGAGGGCCAGGGCCTCGCGGGCGGCACGGGTGACGTCGGCCAGCACGGCGGGTTCGGGAACACCGTTCGGGAATTGGGCCTCGGTGGCGTAGATGGCCGCGGCAATGGTCCGGGCACCCAGGCTCGCAAAGAGGGGCCGGAGGCCATGATCGACGGCCAGTGCATGCTCCGGACCCGCTCCAGTGACCACCGGCACGCCGACGGCGCCCGCCAGCGCATCGCGGGGAAAGAGATCGAAGAACGTCTTGAGGAGGCCGGTGTAGGTGGCCCGGTAGACAGGAGTGCCGGCTACGATGATGTGGCCCTGGGACGCGGCCTCGAGCGCCGCGGTAACGAGCGGATCCGTGCCCCGGCCCAGCAGGGCGTCGGCGGGAAGTGCACCAAGGTCGATGAGCTGGACCTCGGCGCCGGAATCCCTGAGTTCGTCGAGCACGCGCTCCACCAGGAGGCGTGATTTCGAGGTCCTCCGGGGACTGCCCGAAATACCAACTGCTCTGAGCATGAACGGCCCTTCCGAAAAAGAAGAAGGCCGCAACCCTGAGGAGGATCGCGGCCGATACTACCGGTAACCGAGGCACCTGCTGGCCTGATGTTACGGCGTGATCGTCCGCTCCTCAGCACAACACATCATGCCGGAGAGGTGACTACAGCCGCACATCATCATGGACGCGTTCATCGGTCTGCCTGCAACGTAGCGGTAGCCCGGACGGGCGGCAACCCTCCGAGCCAGAGGCTACATGCCCGGACGGTTCTCCCACATCACGTTCAGGATGACCCATTTCCCATTCCATCGTGTTTCCTGGAGGTAGTCGACCCACGTGTCGGCGTCGATGCGCACCATCGCGACGTTGCCGAAGATGTCGAGGATCTTCACTTCGTTCCGATGCTGGCCGTCGCTCTTCATGTGGTGGATGGTGCCCTGGACCAGCTCCATCGCGGTCAGGTCCACGAGGTGGCTGTGCTTGAGGGAGTCATCCCACACCAGGCGCTTGGCGAGATGCGAGTGCAGGGCGCTCTCCATGCGGGGGCCGTCGTTGGTATACCAGCCATCGATGTAGTTGTGGGCGGTGGCGACGATGCCGGTGGAGTCTGCGGCGGTCTGGGCGCAGAGCGACGGACCGAACCAGAGCGCGAATGCGAGTGGAACGAGGGCCTTCACGGAAGCCGTCCTGTGGAAGTGGTGTGCTAAGGTCGGCGCGGCCGTCGCCTGTGCCAAGGTTTCCAACGCCGAACGGGCTCGGACGGTGACGAACGAGGCCGCGCCTGTGACGGGCGGGAAGCACGAAACACGTTCGGCGTTGGTGCTTAAATTGGCGGCGTGAACAGGTTCCTGCGCATCGTCCTCGTGTGGCTCGGCGTCGCCGCGTTCTTCATTACGCAGAACGTGCTCATCAAGGCGTCCCGCCACGTGGCTATCGATTGGCAGTGGGACATCTTCCACGAAGTCGTGTTCGCCATGATGTGGGCGGCGTGCACCGTCGTCATCCTCTGGGCCGCCGACCGGTGGCGCCTGGAGCCCGGGGCCCGGAAGGGGTCAGTAACGCGGCACCTGACGCTGATGCTGGTGATCGCGACGGTACAAATCGCCGGCACGTACACCGCCCACTATCTCATCCTGTCGGCGGTTGGGCATCCGCCCACGCAATCCC
>DATBCM010000285.1:0-8173 GCA_036270455.1 Gemmatimonadales bacterium
CGGGGATTTCGGCACCGGGGTGCTCGAGTTCGGGAGTGGACTGGCCGTCGTGTCGGTCCTGACCAACGACGCTCTGCTCGTCATGCTGGTACGCCCTGCGACGAACGTCGGCCCGCTCCTGGTCGACCTTCGCCGCCACCGCCCCGCGATCGCCGGTCTCTTCTAGGACCCGGTCATGAGCCGGGCCGGCACCACCCCGCCTCGTCCGGTGCGCCACCTGCTCGTCGTGGACGACGAGCCGCACATCGGTCTGTTGCTGCGCCCCGAGTTCGAGGCGCGGGGATTCCGGGTCAGCGTGGCCCGCTCCCTGGCGGCCGCCCGCGCGGCGGTCGGCTCGGCCGACATCATGCTGCTCGATCTTCATCTCCCCGATGGATCCGGCCTGGACTTCTTGCGCGAAGTCCGTGAACGGCCGCGCACGCCGGCTCTTCCTATTCTCATCCTCACCGGGGAAACAGGTGATCGCATCCTGGAGGACGCGCAGCGCCTCGGCGCCGGACTCCTCACCAAGCCCTTTTCGCCCACGAAACTCGCCGCCCGGGTGACCGCGCTCGTCGAAGGGGCGGCGCCGGTGGCGGAGGACGCCTCGTGAGCACCTGGGCCGCGATCCTCGCCGGCGGGTCGGGGACGCGGTTTTGGCCCCTGTCCACCCCCGACCGTCCCAAGCAGATGCTCCCCCTCGCCGGGGATCGCCCCCTGCTCGCGCAGGCAGTGCGCCGCCTCAACGGCCTGGTCCCCCCCGAACGGGTCCTGATCCTTACCGGCCCGTATCTGGTCGAACAGGTCGCCACCGCGGTCCCCGAAGTGCCGCGGGGACAGATCCTCGCCGAGCCGCGCGCCGCGTCTACCGCCCCTGCCCTGGTGTGGGCCGCCGAGGAGATCGCCAGGCGCGACCCCGGCGCGCGGATGCTCTCGCTGCACGCGGACTGGGCCGTGGGGGACGATGCGGCATTTCGCGCCTCCGCGACCCGGGCCATCGAGGTGGCGGAGGCCCATGACGTGCTGGTGACGGTCGGCGTGAAGCCGACCCGCGATGAAACCGGTTACGGGTACATCGTCCCCGGTGCCCGGCTGGGAAAGACCCCGGCGAAGAAGGTGCGCCGGTTCGTCGAAAAGCCGAGTCCCGCACGCGCGAAGGTCCTCCGCAAAGGAGGGGCGCTCTGGAACACGGGTCTCTTTGCGTGGAGCACCGAGCGGTTTCTGGCGGAAGCGCGCGCGCACGCCACCGAGCTGCGCGCGGGCTGGAATGCGCTCGATGACGGCGACGTCCCGGGGTTCTTCTCGCGCGTCACGCCGGTCGCGGTAGACGTCGCGGTGCTGGAGCGGACCCAACGCCTGGCCACACTGGCCGGGGGGTTCAAGTGGGACGACATCGGTTCCTGGGACGCGCTGCTGCGGATCCGGACGCCGGACGCCCACGGCAACGTCGTCGTCGGCAATGTGACCCTCGGTGACGATGTGCGCCGGTCGGTGATCTGGACCGACGGGGAGCCGCTCGCCGTCACCGGCGTCACGGACCTCGTCGTGGTCCGTGCCAATGGGCACACCCTCGTGATTCCCACCGGCCGCGCCGAGCAGCTCAAGGCGCTGGTGCAGAAGCTGTGACGGCGCTCTACCTGCTCGACCCCGAGCCCTCACCCGCCTGGGCGCCCTTCGCGGGGGCGCGCCCCATCGCCGAGCTCCGCGCCGGCGCACACCTGATCCGCGAGCGGTGGGAGGCCTTCGTCGGCACCGAAACCGCCGCGGTCTTCGCGCTGCCGCACCTCGCGGGTTTCGCCGAGCCGGGGTCGGCCCCGGTACGGGCCCGTGAGTCCGTGACGGGCCCGGCGGTGATCGGGTCGTCGACGTTCGCACCTCGTGGCCTCGCCCCCGCCCTGCCCGAGGAACCGACGCGACTGATCTGCGGGGGCGTGACCGTGGGCTGGGGCGTGCCCGCGGGGGCCCGCTGGGATGGCCCCGCGCGGGAGGCGCGCGCCGTCGAAGTTCAGGGCGTCGTGCTGCACGGCGTGCATGGCCTCCTGCCGGTGCTCGAGCCCCTGCTCCGGGAGGACCTGCGGGCCTTGCTCCCCGGCACCGACGGCATTCCGGCGGGGTCGATCGTCATCGGCGATCCCAATCAGCTCGCCGTCACGGACGGTCTGATCGAGCCCGGGGTGGTCTTCGACACGCGCACGGGGCCCGTCGTCCTGGAAAGCGGCGTCGAGGTACGGTCGGGCTCCCGCCTGGAAGGGCCGCTCTGGGTCGGCGCCAACGCCCGCATCCTCGGTGGCCCGGTGCGCGGCTCGGCCATCGGGCCGCGCTGTACCGTCCGCGGCGAAATCTCGACCTCGATCTTCCTCGGGTACGCCAACAAGGCGCATGACGGCTTCCTCGGTTCCTCCGTCGTCGGCCGCTGGGCGAACCTCGGCGCGGGCACGACCACGTCCAATCTCAAGAACACCTATGGCGCCGTACGGCTCGAGGTGGCGGGGCACCCGATCGAGACCGGGCAGATGAACGTCGGGTCGCTGATCGGAGATCACGCCAAAACGGCGATCGGCACACTGCTGTCGACCGGAACGGTGATCGGCACCGGGGCGAGCGTCTTCGATGCGGTGCGGCCGCCGAAATACGTCCCGCCATTTGCCTGGGGCGGTGCCGGGGGGGGGGACGCCCGCACCACGCGTGACGGGTTCCTCCGCGTGGCGGAGCGGGTGCTGCCGCGCCGGGACATCGTCTTCGACGAACACACGCGCGCCCTGCTCGGCCGGGTGTACGACTGGGCCACCAACGCATGAGCGCCGCCGACTCCCAGTCCCCGGCGCCGGAGCCCCCCTTCCGGCGCATCCATAAGTTCGAGCTCCACGAGCGCATCGGCGAAGGCGCGATGGGCGTCGTCTGGAAGGCGTACGACTCCGTCCTCCGGCGGTTCGTCGCGCTCAAGCTCCTGAACCCGTCCTTCGGACGCACGCAGGAGCTCCGCGAGCGCTTTCACCGCGAAGCCCGGGCGGCCGCCGCGCTGCAGCATCCCAACATCGTGACCGTGTACGATCTGGGGGAGTCGGACGGCCAGCTCTTCATCGCGATGGAGCTGGTCGAGGGACGGGACTTGAGCGACCTGATCGCGGTGCGGGCCCCGCTCCCCCTCGAACACAAACTGGACCTGGTGATCGAGCTGCTGCAGGGGCTGGGATACGCGCACGCGCGCGGCGTCATCCACCGGGACATCAAACCGTCGAACGTCCGGATCGCCGCCGACGGGCGCGTGAAGATCATGGATTTCGGGATCGCGCGGCTCCAGAACGCGGACCGGACCGGCTCGGGTGGCGTGATCGTCGGCACCCCGTCGTACATGGCACCCGAGCAGATCACCAACGGCGAGATCACGCCGGCCACCGACGTCTTCGCCGTCGGGTGCCTCCTCTACGAGCTCTTGACCTACGAACGGCCCTTCGAGGCCGAGACCGTGCACGGCGTGTTCTATCAGGTGCTCTCCACCACGCCGAAACCGCTGCGCACCGTGGCCCCGTCCATTCCGGCGTCCCTGGAGCGCGTCGCGTTGAAGGCGATGGCCAAGACGCCGGGCGAGCGCTTCTCCACGGCGGATGAATTTCGTTCGTCCCTCCTCGGGATGCGCCACGCGCTCTCGGACCCCACTTCCATCACGACCGAGCAGATCCGGTTCAAGAATCCGTTCAGTCGGATCTCTCTGCAGCTCTTCGCCCCGATTTCACTCAAGTCGCGCGCCACGGTGCTCTTCGTCCTCCTCGGCGCCGCGGTATTTTCTCTGTACCTCGCCTTCTCGACGCCCGCACCGCAGCCGGCGCCACCGGCGAGCGGGACCATGGCCCCGGTCCTGTCGCCCCGGCCCATCCCGGGATTGAACCTCCGGCTCGCCGCGATGCGGGATTCCGCCTACGCGCAGCGGGCCCGCGCGCTCGTAGCGGGTGCCCTGGTCAACAACGTCCAGTCGATGATCAATGCCGATGGGATTCTGCTCGGGGCCGACCAATCGGCCCGGGCGAAGGACCAAGTACGGGCGAGCACGGGGTACGGGTCGGTCGGCGTGCTGTACCGCAAGGCGATCAGCGAGACGGACAGCGAGCGGCTCGATGCCCAGAGGCGCCTGAACCGCGCGACCACACTGGTGCGGTCCCTGAAGACCAAGAGCCCGCCGACCCGCATCTCGGCGTCCCTGGCGCGCGCCGACTCCCTGTTCGCCGCCCGCGACTACGTGATGTCGGCGATTGCGTCCGGGGCCGCAGAGCAGGCAGCGGTCGGCGCCGGCGCGCGGGTGCGGACGGTGACGCCACAACCCAAAGACCCGCGCCTGGCCATTCTCCAGCTGCTGGACGACTTCTCACGCGCCATTCAAAGCCGCCGCGTGTCCAACATGCGGGTGCTGTATCCGTCGATCACGGCGCGTGAAGTGAAAAGTTGGGAGCAGTTCTTCAATGGGGTGGCAAGCGTGGACGTGTCCTTCACCCCGATCGATTCCCTCACCATCAAGGATTCGGCGGCGCGCGGCGTGGTCCATGCGCACTTCCTCGCCATCCACGCCGGGTCGCCGACCCCGCAGGAGTCCCAGCAAATCATGGTGACGTCCTTCCACCACAACCCCGGCGGCTGGCGGATCACCGGGATTCTCAGCCGCTAACGCCCGTTCAGTCCCAGGCGCGCGCCGTATCCGGCGGCGCTTCGGGGACCGCCAGACCCGCCGGACGCGCGGTTGCCGGGCCGACGCGGCGCAAGGTGACGGGTTGGTCGAGGTCCCCGCCGGAGAGCGTGAGCTTGTCGCCCGCCATCTTGAGACCGTACACCTGCCACGCGCCGTCCCCCAACGTGAACCAGATGCTGTCCCCCACCACTCGCCAGCGCGCCACCTGCTCGCCGAACTGCGCCGACGAATCCGCGCGCACCATGACGTAATGCAGGCCGTCGGAGACCTTCGCCTCCCACCGCCCCTCGAGGTGCACCCGCTTCGGGGCGGCCGCCTGCGCTCCGGCCAAACCGGGGAGGGCGAGCGCGCCGATGATACCGAAAAGAATTCTGGTCATGGAGTCTTGCCTTCACCGCCGTTGGTGGATACCCCGGGAGCGACCACGGGTGCCTGCTCGTCGTTGAGGACCGCCACGCGAGGCTCCCATTTGCGCATCATCGCGATGAACGCCGCGACGATCTCGGGGTCAAACTCCATCCCCGCACGCCCCTCGAGATACGGCAGAATCTTCTCCGCTTCCCACGCATCACGGTAGGGCCGGTTGGTCCGCAAGGCGTCGTAGACATCGCACACGTGTACCAGGTTACTCGCACGATGACAAGCCCGGCCGTAGTGCGGCCGGGGGTAGCCGCCGCCGTTCAGCATGATGTGGTGCTCGTAGGCGACCACGGCCGCCAGGTCGAGCTTTTCCTCGGCCTCGAGAATGATCCGTGCCCCCTGCGCCGGGTGGGCATTCATCGCCTCGCGCTCGTCGGGGGTCAGTTTCCCCGGCTTGGTCAGGATGTCGATCGGAATCCGGGTCTTGCCGAGGTCGTGCAGAAGTCCCGCCACGCCGAAGCCCCGGACGTCGCTGGCGCCGAGCCCCATGAACTCCGCCAGGGCCATCGCCAGCACCGACACGTT
Organism: Gemmatimonadales bacterium; assembly: GCA_036270455.1. Lineage (GTDB taxonomy): Bacteria > Gemmatimonadota > Gemmatimonadetes > Gemmatimonadales > GWC2-71-9 > 40CM-2-70-7. The sequence goes on from DATBCM010000285.1 coordinate 5,603, forward strand.
CATCGAATGCGTGGTGGTGTATTGGTCGAACTCCTTCAAGTGCAGGAGCGGCAAGACGATCTGCTGGTCCCCGTGCATCGCCACCGACAGCGATCGCACCACGGCCTCGGCCTCCGCCAGGGGGAGGCCGCCGGTGGTCTTCACTTCCTCGTGCAGCCAGCGCATGGCTTCCGCTTCTTCTCCGAGGGAGAACCGGATCGTGGCCTCGGGCACGATGTCCGCCCCCGACCTCGGCTGCTCTCCCCGGATCCCCACGCTCCCGAACTTGATACTCGACCGCTTGCCCTGCCGCACCTCGGAGGTGTCAATGGTCGCCAGTGTGAGCCGGGCGAGCACGTCGTCCAGAAAGTCTTCGAACTCTTCCCGGGTGACTCCGGGCTGGAACTCAAGGCGCTGGATGCCGGCCTGCGCCAGGCGCATCGACCAGTCCCAGGCCTTGAGCTCCCGGATGGGGGTCTTGCCGTACACCACCTCGTCCCCGAGGAAGGTGAAGAGCGGCGTCGCCGTGTCCAGCTGCAGTCCCACGAGATGTTCGAAGGCCGCGTCGATCCCGCGGTCCCGTGCCGGATGGCCGTCCGCGTAGAGGGACATGCCCGCCAGCGCCTGGGCCAGCGAGCCAAGGAACTTGACCGGATCGCCGCTCACGCGGTCCCCAGCCCGGGATCGGTGGCGGCGCGGACCTCGGCGTCCCGCGATTGCGCCGCACGAGCCAGGACGGCGGTGGCGCGGTCGTCGGTGCCCCAGCCGGCCGCGAGCGCCTGGAGGGCGGCCAGCAATTCGGCGGACTTCGACGGAAGCTTGGCGCGTCCCAGGAGCGTGCGGCCGCCATCGGTCAGATCCACGAGCACGAGCAACGCTTCCGGTGCTCCGGAGCGTCCCAGCGACCGGATCGCCAGGACGCGATCCTCGGACGGCAAGGAGTCGTTCCGCGCGTGCTGGAGCAGGAGCGGGACGGTGGACAGGGGGCAGTCGGTCTGCGTCGCCATCAGGGCCAGGTGCAGCGTCTGCGGGTCCGGGTCGACGAGTGCGGCGAGGAGCGCCTGTTCCCGCTCCGTCGGATGTTTCAGCTCGAGCTTGAGCGCCTGGCGACGTACCCGCGCGTCGGCGTGGGTGCGGAAGCTCGCGGGAGAGAATCCGGCCGGCAGGGTCGGCAGATCGTCCAGCAGGGCAAGGAGATTCCGGACGACATACCACCGCTGGTCGTTCAGACGCGGCAGGAGCTCGGGGACGAACGCTTCTCCCATTTTTCCCAGGCGGTCGAGCAGCGCGCGCCGCACGGCCCGGACGTCGGCGGTCGCGAGCGCGTCGAGCAGCGGCGCCGCCGCGGCCGCGCCGAGCACCTGTATCAGCCGGTCGACGAGCGCGAAGTTCGGCTGGGAGTCCTCGAGAACGCGCGCCACGGCCTCGACGTTGAAAATGCGATTCCGGATCGCCTTGGCGCTGCCACTGCCCGCCGGCGCCCCTTCCAGCAGCTCGAGCAGTCGCGAGAACTGGTCCCCCAACACCATGCGGTCCACCGCGGCCCAGACCGCCGGACCCGTGACGTCGATCTCGAGTGCCATCTCGAGCAGCCGTTCGTCCTCCGGAGCATAGGCGGCTTCGGTCGCCACCGCGAAGACCGGCCCCGCCCGCGACATTTCCCTGAGGGCCTTCCCATACGCGCCGGGGTTGGGATCCTCCAGGTGCCAGCCCGACATGAGCTGCTCCACTTGCTCCCGGAGCGCCGAATCCGCGAGCGGTCGCGCTTCGGCTGACCCTTGTTCCGCGTGCGTGGCGAGTTTGGAAAGCATCCGGATCAGCGAGTGCGAAATGGTCTGGTTCGAAGAGGATGCCGCGGCCCGGACGATCTCGATCACGGCGTCGACGGCCATGCCATGCGTCGCGTCCAGCACGAACTTGTGACGCTGGGCCACGTCCCCGCCCATGTCCACCAGACGGGTGAGGGTCTCGGGCCGGAGCTCCGCGATCATGCGCGACGTCCGCTTCCGGAGCTCGATCGCTTCCCGGCCCCCGGCGGTCTTCAGCTCTTCGGCGATCTGGAGGAGGTAGCCGACGATCACCTGATCGTACACGGCACCCCGCTCGTGCGCGTTGATGGCTTCAGCAACGACCGCCGCCTTGAGCTCGGACGCGGCATCGTCGTCCGCCACCCCTCCCGCCAGTGCCGCGCGCGCCAAGCCGAGCCAGAGCTGGGCACTCCTGGCTCGCTCGGCCCTTGACCCGGCCGGATTCCCGTCTTCGTCCAGCAACTCGAGCTTTTCGTACGTCATGGCGTGCAGCTTGATGTGGTCCCAGTGCGGGATCAGGTCCCGGGGCTGGAGTCCGATCGCCTCCACCCCTCGCCCTGGCTCCGAGGACAACAGCTTGAGTGCCTCCTCCAGCTCGCCCCCCTCGATGCCCCGGGCAAAGGAGACGGCTCCGAGGTGGTGCCGGTGAAGGCGCCCCGCCAGCTCGGAGAGCACGGGGTGCTTGGAGTCCGTGGCCACCCCCTCGATGATCAGCTGGTGCCGGGCGACCCCCAGAGACAGGGTCCCCCGTTCCCGAAGGAGATGGACCAGGCGCCGGAGCACC
>DATBCM010000286.1:0-6588 GCA_036270455.1 Gemmatimonadales bacterium
ATCGTCGCTGTTCATCCAGGCGGAGCGGATCAGGGACCGGGACCTGTCCCGGCTGCTCGAGGAGCGCCTCTCGTGAACGCGGTGGACCTGCAGGACCTCAGGCGGGCGGCGGCGGCGGTGGCCCGGCTGCGGGGAGAGACCGTGAAGGACGTGACGGCACGATCGGACTTACGCCAGCTCAAGGTGGAGCTGGAGTCGGGATTGATACTGGTGGTATCGGCAGAGCGGGACGAACAGAACCGGCCCCACCTCGAAGTCGACGTGGTGGAGGCCCCGCAGGCGACCGGCACGCGGCATCAGATCGAAGTACGGTTCGACTGATGTCCGCCGATCTGAACGCCCCCGGTGGCGCTCCGACGACTACGGAGCGGCTGCGGTTCCAGGACTTCACGTTCCAGCGGCTCCCCAACGGGCGCTGCCGGGCGAAGGTCCAGCTGGGCCGGGCCGGAGCAGCGGCCTTCTCCGGGCAGGCGGACGGGGTGACCTCCCCGGCCGGCGAGCTCCGGTGCTCTGCCGAAGCCGCGGTCAACGCCCTGGGCGACGCGGTGCAGGCGGAGATCGAGTTCGAGCTGCTGGGAGTGAAGGCGGTGCGGGCGTTCGACGCGACGGTGGTGATCGTGTCACTCTCGGCACGTGAGGAGTCCAAGGCGACACGGCTGGTGGGGACCTATCTCACCGAGACGGACCCGCCTCGTGGCGCGGCGCTTGCAGTGCTAAATGCGACGAACCGTATTCTGGGCAACCATTTCTCGACGAGATGACCGTGGGGCGAACGAGCAGGTCTTTCGGGTGGGCGTTGGTCTCCGCACTGCTGGCCGGGTGCGGGGGCAAGGCCACGCCCATCGCCACCACTCCGGCGCCGGCCCACGCGCCGGCGGCGGTCACGACCGCTGCGACTGCCCCCGATACCGGCAAGACTAAGACCCCCGCCGGCGCGGACTCGGTCGCCGCGGTCCAGGCGGCCGTCGATCGGGATCAGGCGGCGGATCAGCGGGTCCTCGACACCCTTCAGCAGGGCCTCCCGGATTCCTCGCGCCGCCTCGCCGTGGCCGCGAGCAGCATTCCGCGCGAAGACGTCCGCCACGAGGCCGAGCGACTGTTCGGACCCGACAAGGCGACCGCACCGACCGCCGGCCCCAAGGGCGGCGACGCCACCTTCGACATCGACGTCAGCACGTTCTCCGGCAACAGCCGGGTCCTCCAGTATCTCGACTTCTTCCAGACCGATGCGCACGACCGCTTCGAGATCTGGATCGCCCGTCTGGGCCGCTATGAGGGGATGATTCGCGAGCGGCTCCGGGCCAAGGGCTTGCCCGAGGACCTGGTTTACCTGACCGTCATCGAGAGCGGCCTCTCGAACACCGCCGTGAGCCGGACCCGTGCCGTGGGCATGTGGCAGTTCATGGCCGGCACGGCGCGCAACTACGGCCTGACTGTGGATCCCTGGATGGACGAACGGCGTGACCCGTTCAAGGCGACCGATGCCGCGGCGAACTATCTCTCCGATCTGATGCAGCGGCTCGGCAGCGTATACCTCGCGGCCGCGGCGTACGACGCCGGGGCGGGGAAGATCGAGCGCACGGTCGCGCGGCTTCCGGGCGAAGTGGATTCGCTCACCGACCAGACGTTCTTCGACATCGCGAGCCGGAAGGGATACCTCCGCCGCGAGACGCGCGACTACGTACCGAAGCTCATCGCGGCGTCGCTCATCGCCAAGCAGCCCATCCGGTATGGCTTCACCGGCATCGACCCGATGGCACCGCTGGTATTCGACGAGATCACGGTCCCGGACGCCACCGGTCTGGACGTGATCGCCCGGTTGTCCGACACGACCGTCGCCACGATTCTGGAGCTCAACCCCCAGTTCATCCGCGGCATCACGCCCCCGGGGCGCGAAGTCACGGTGCGGGTCCCGCGCGGCCGCGGCCAGGAAGTGGCGCTCCGGTACGATTCGCTCCCGGCCAGCGATCGGGTCACGTTCGTGGATCATTACGTGACGCGGGGCCAGACGGTGAGCGGCATCGCCCAGCGGTATCACGTCACCGTGGCGATGATCACCGCCGCCAACCCCCACACGAGGCTCTCGACCCTGCACATCGGCGAGCGCATCATCATTCCGATGAGCGGGCGCGTGGTGCCGTCGTCGGCCTGGAGTGTGCCGCCCGAGCACCGGTCGCGGACCCGGACCCCCGTCGGCGTGGGCGCGCACCGGGTGGCTAAGGGTGAGACGGTGACCTCGATCGCGCGCCACTACGGCGTGCCCCTGGCGGTCCTGCTCGACTACAACGACCTGGAAGCACACTCCGTCCTGCACGTCGGCACGGTGATCAGGATTCCGCCGAAGCAGTTCAGGTAGACAAGAAAACGCTGTCGGCAGTCGGGCAGTCCGTCCTAGATAAAAGGGCCTCCGGATGGAGGCCCCTTTTTTATGCGGAGCAGACTGCCTGACTGCGGTCTGCCGCGCCTACTTGCCGTTCCGCGGCGCCTTGTATCCGCCGGCTACGCGGTGGGCGTACCTCGACTTCGGCTCGACTCCCGTCGCCAGCAGATCCTAGAGTTTGCCGGGGCCACTGTTGTAGGCGACCAGGGCGTGATTCAACGTGCCGTACCGCGCGATCAGGTCGTGGAGGTACCGGAACCCGATGCGCGAGTTGGTCGCCGGCTCGTAGATCTGCTCGACGGACAAACCGGGCTCGTACAGCCGGGCGGTGCTGGGCAGCACCTGGGTCAGACCGATGGCGCCCGCGCGGCTCTTGGCCCGCGGATCGAATCCGGATTCCACGTTGACCAGCCGGAACGCGAGGACGGGGTCCACGCCTTCCGAGCTCGACATGTCGTAAATGGTGCTGGCCAGGTCTGCCGGGATCCCGTACTTGCTGGAGAACCCGATGATGGCGGTGGCGCGCTCCAGCTGGAGCCGGGCCACCGTCAGCTCGCCCTGCACCTGATCCAGAGTCTGTTCCATGCCCCGCACGTCCGCGGCCGGCACCGTAGCGACGGGGAGGGTCGCATCGTCGGCCGTGGCCCGACGGACCCATCCGCCGACGGCGCTCACCGCCAACGCGAAGAAGACAATCACCGTACCCCGCAGCATCAGTCGCTGGGTCGTGGTGCGCATAAACCTCTCTTGTGATGAATCGTCTCGGGGACAACCTACCATCCCCGGTTCAAACATCCGTCAAGCGTCGACGGAGGTACCGCCCTTCTTCTCCAGCAGGTGCACCGGCCCGATTTCCATGTGCCGGTCCACCGCCTTCACCATGTCGTAGACGGTCAGGAGCGCCACGCTCACCGCCGTCAGCACTTCCATTTCCACGCCGGTCCGCCCGACCATCCGCGCCGTAGCCCGGACCTTCACGCCGGGGAGTGCCTCGTCGAGCGTCGCCTCGACCCCGATGTGATCCAGCGCCAGCGGGTGACAGAGCGGGATCAGCTCGGCGGTCCGTTTCGCCGCCATGGTCCCCGCCACCTGTGCCACACCGAGGACGTCGCCCTTGGCGACGGCCTGGTCCCGGACCAGCCGGAACGCATCCTCCGACATCCGGATGCTGCCCTCGGCCACCGCGCTCCGCGCGGTTTCGGGCTTGCCACTCACATCCACCATCCGGGCCCGGCCTTCCTGGTCCAGATGCGAGAGCTTCACGGCCGCCCTCCCCGGGCCAGGTCTTCCGTCAAGACGGCCGTCAGGAGCTGAGGATTCACGTTGCCTTGCGCCAGCTCCCGTGCCTCCAGCACCTGCGTCATGGCCGCCATCACCTTTCGCGTGTCGCCGCCCTCGCGGGCCTCGTCGCGCAGCCGTTCGAGCAGCGCGTCGAGCATCGCCGTGAAGGCTCCGCGGGCCTGGAACGGGGGCTGGGCCAACGCCGCACCGTACCGTGCCGCCGTGCCACCCCTCACTGCTTGCAGGAGTCGGTCCGCGGCGACGGCTCCACCCCCCTCGTTTCCCTCAGGCGCGACGAGCCTTCCTATGGCTCCGTCCGCCGCTTGTACACGCCTCGCTACGCTTGCGGCGTCCCCAAAACGTGACAGCATGCGCTGCTGTACGAATGCTGTCACAACACTGTCTGGCAGTCTGCCAACCCTCACCCGGACCGTCCGGGACAGAATCGTCGGTAACAGCGCGTCGGGTTCGCTCGTCGTCAGGACGATGAACGCCGTCGGCGGAGGCTCCTCGAGCGCCTTGAGGACCGCGTTTGCGGCCCCCTCCTGTCCCTTCTGGGCCGCCAACCGCTCGGCATCGCCCAGGATGAAGACCGCCCGCGAACCCTGCGCCGGCCTCAGCGCCAGCTGCCGGAGGAGGAGACGCGCGGAGGCCATGCTGTGAGCCGCGAGTCCCGCCGGGGCGGCGTAGTACGGATCGTCCCGCCGTTCCGCCAGAATCTCGCCGATCGCCTCTTCGACGAGGTCGATCTGCTTGTCGGCGTCGGCACCCTTCTTCGTCAGCTCCACCGGGATGAACCAGTGCAGATCCGGGTGGCTCAGGTTGTCGACCTGCCGGCACGAGGCGCATTTCCCGCAGGGCGCCGGCGTCGTTTCACACAGAAGCGCCTGGGCCAGCCACAGGGCCAGCCGCTGCTTCCCGACCCCCCTGGGCCCCTCGAAGAGGAGCGTCTGGGGCAGCCGGCCCGCGCCAATGGCGTCCGTGAAGCGTTGCCGTAGCGCTTCGTGGCCGGCGATGGGGGCGAGTGACATTGTCAGAAATCTAGCTGGGGGGGTCGTTTCAGCCGGGTTTTCACTTCTCAACTCATTCTTTTACAGCGACATAGCACTACTGGACAAGTATTGCGCTAGAGTAATTCGTTATGAACGTGTCACTTAACACATAAAGTGAGCACCCAATCGCCGATATCGTCAGGTATTTGCTAGTTTTTTCGGCATACCTTCGGCAATTTCAGAAGCCGTTCAGAACGGGTTCGATATGCTTCTGGTAGAAGTCCGGGCAGATGCCGTGACTGAATTCCGCGCGGGAGCGCTGTTCGATGTAGGTCTCGATCGACGTCCAGTTGTCCATTTCGTCTCGAATGCGTTTGCAGTAACTGCAGATGGGGAGCAGACCCTCCAGTTGCTGGACCTCTCTCCGAAGGCCCAGGATTCGCTCGGCCACCCGCAGCCGGCACTGCAGGTCGACCGCGTCGAGCGGCTTCGCGAGAAAATCGTCGACCCCGCCATCCATCGCCTCGAGGTACTCGGCGCGCCCGCTTTTCGCCGTGAGCATGATGAAGTACGTGTACTCCCCGGCACGTCCCCGGATCTTCCGGCAGAGTTCGAGGCCCTCCATTTCCGGCATCTCCCAGTCTGAGATTATCACCGGGATGCGGATCGACTGCAGGACGTTCCAGGCCTCTACTCCGTCCGGGGCTTCGCTGACTTCGTGGCCGGCGCCGATGAGGAGCCGCTTCAGCACTTCGCGCGTGACCGGTTCGTCTTCCACGATGAGGATATGCACGGTGCCTGGGGTCTCCGTCTATTGAGGGCGTCGTTCGAGTGCCGACTGGACCAGCCGTTCCAACTGCTCCGTTTCGAACGGCTTGGACAGGAAGGCCCCGCCCGTCGCGGCCGCCTCATGGGCCAGTCCCTGGTCCGCATACCCCGACATGTATACCACCGGGAGCCCGGGTCGCGCCTCCCGGAGTCTTCGGGCCAGGTCGGGGCCGCTCATCCCCGGCATCACCACGTCGGTGACCAGGAGGTCGAGCCGCAGGGCGGGGTCCGACGCGAGCTGAAGCGCCGCCTGTCCGTCGGTGGCCGACAGCACGCGGTAGCCTTTCGCCTCCAGCACGCGCTGGGTGAGCATCCGCACCCGGGTTTCGTCCTCCGCCAGTAATATGTGCGCGGACGGTGGGCGCTGGTCGCCAGTCGCCGGCGCGGGAGCCCCGGCGGCGGGCGCCGACACTCGCTCAAAACTCGTTTCCTCAACCCGGGGGAGCAGGACCGTGAAGGTGCTCCCTTTGCCGGGCGTGGAATCCACCTGGATCGACCCGCCGCTCTGTCGCACAATCCCGTAGACGGTCGCCAGTCCCAGACCCGTTCCCTTACCCACCTCCTTGGTGGTGAAGAACGGCTCGAACAGGTGGGACCGCACCCGGTCATCCATGCCGATGCCGGTGTCGGTGATCGCGAGCGTCACGCGGGACGCAGGCGGGCCTTCCCCTCCCGGAACGGGCGTGGCCCTCGAATTGGCGGTGCGGATGGTCAGCCGGCCCCCCTGGGGCATCGCGTCCCGGGCGTTGACCGCCAGGTTCAGTACCACTTGCTCGATCTGGCCGGGGTCGGCCATGACGCGTCCCAAATCCTCCCCCAGGATCGTCACGAGCTCCACATCCTCCCCGATGAGCCGCCGCAGCATCTTGTCCATCTCACTCACGACGACGTTGAGGTCGAGGACCTCGGGCTGGAGCACTTGCCGCCGGGAGTAGGCCAGCAGCTGGCGGGTCAACCCGGCGGCCCGCGCGGCCGCGCGCTGGATCTCGTCGACGTCCTCGCGGGTCCGGGTTCCCTCGGGCAGCTCCCGCTGCATCAGGGAACAGGTGCCGAGGATGGCGGTGAGGATGTTGTTGAAGTCGTGGGCGATGCCGCCGGCCAGCCGGC
>DATBCM010000287.1:0-2969 GCA_036270455.1 Gemmatimonadales bacterium
ATTCGGCCAGTTCATTGGCGTCGGCCGAGAGGATCGTGACCTGGCGCTCGTTTCGGAACAGGTCGGCCGCGGCCTTGGCCCGATCGTCGTCAACCTCGACGCTCACGATGCTGGTCTCGGGCGGTGCGGTGGACAGCATCCACCCCACGCTGGCACCCGTCCCCGTCCCGGTCTCGCCGATGGTTCCGCGAATCCCGCCCGCCAGCGCGGCGAGCAAGCGGCCCGTCATCGGGTGGACGGTGTAGGTGAAGTCGAACCTGCGGGCGAGCTCGACCGCGCCGAGTACGAGAGGCGGCACCGCGGGGCTGGCGAGGTCCTGGTACATCGCCGTCCCACCCTGGGTCATTGGTAGTCAGCGGCGCGGTGCTCGACTAGCGAGCCCGTTTCCGCATTCCCCTTTCAATCCGTGCGTGCGGTTCTCCCGCACACGGCTTAACGACGGTCTTCTTGACATGGTTACGCAGTCTTCGGGTATCGGATGGTGCCCATGAGCTTGTGCAGGCCCTGGTCGTGGAACCAGGTGCGCGTCCAACGGTCCGCCTGGACCGCTCGCAGGTTGCGGCCCCGCTTCTTGATCAGCAAGCGTTTGAGCCGCCACGCCACGTAGCGGTCCATTTCGGTGAACTTGTCGGCCGCGTTGCCGGTCCGGAAATGGTTACCCCATCCCCGCAGGAACCGGTTCAGCCGCCCGATGACGGCCTTCAGTTCCATCCCGACCTGGCTTCGACCGGTGAGAGCCTTGACTCGGGCTCGGGCCCGTTTCATGTTCCGCTGCGACGGCCACCGGTGCAGGTAGTAGCGGACGACACGCCGCTGCTCCCACAACTTGCCGGACATGCGGGCATGAAGATGGCAGCCGAGAAAGTCGAAGCCTTCCTTGCCGGCCCGGAGATCGACCACACGAGTCTTGTCCGGGTGCAGCTCCAAGCCGAGCTCGGCCAGTAGCGCAACTGCTCGCTGCTGGGCTTGTTCGGCTTGTACCCGGGTCGTGCACAACACCACGAAGTCATCCGCGTAACGGACGAGTTCTCCGGTGCCACGCTCGGCCCAGGCCCGGTCGAAGGCGTGCAGAAAGATGTTGGCCAACAACGGGGAAATAACCCCGCCCTGAGGAGTCCCGGTGACCGTCTCGGTGACCACCCCATCGACCAACACGCCTGCCCGCAACCACTGTCGCAACAGTTTGAGCACCCGTCGATCCGACACCCGGCGTTCGACCTCGACCAAGAGACGGTCGTGGTCGATCTCCCCGAAGAAGTTCCGGATATCGGCTTCCAACACGAAGTGGTTGCCTTCGATGAAGCCGACCCGAATCCTCTCCAAGGCGTCGGTGGTCGACCGCTTCGGGCGGAACCCGAAACTGCAGGACAGAAAGTCGGCCTCGAACAACGGCTCGAGAACGATCTTGGTGGCCTGCTGGCACACCCTGTCTTTGACCGTAGGAATACCCAACGGGCGCTTCGACCCGTCAGGCTTGGGTATCTCCACCCGACGCACCGGCGCCGGGCGATACACGCCCGCCTGCAAAACGGCCTGGAGTTCGCCGAGCATGTCGCCGACCCCGTAGGCCTCCACCGCGGCCAAGGTCACACCATCGACCCCGGCCGCGCCACGATTGGTTCGCACCCGCTCCCACGCCTCCCACAAGACGTCACCCCTGTAGATGCGGTCATACAGGGCGTGGAAACGCCGACCCGCAGACTGCTTGGCCGCAGCCCATAGCCGATTCTGGAGTTGTCGCACTTTGACCGGAGGCACATGCTGCCCCTGGGGGTAGATGGACGGAGCGGACCCCGCCATGCCCTCGCGCTTACCTTCATCCCCGGCGTGACCGAAGTCGGGGCCCTTCCCTGGTGTTAGCGGGCGCAACGCCCTCCCAGGTACTACGACCCCGTCGGACTCCCGCTGACCTCCGCTCGCTTTCACCACCGGCTTATACGAGCGGTCTTTGCTGACAAGGCTGGCCAGACGGGCCTCTCCTGTCCCGAACCACACCATGCGTACGTGCCGCTCCCCATACCCCGAGGGGACCCGACCAAGAGCATCTCCGGAACTGGCCAGCTGGTCGGACGTGGGCCTTCGCCGCGACATGAGCGGCTCGGCTCCCCTGTTATGAGTCTGACGAGGCTGCAGGACTCGGCCCGGGTGGACCTACGGCCCGCACGCTTGCTCCCTCCAAAGAGGCTTTCGACGCCCCGCTCAGCCCGCCGCCTCTCAACGACGAACCGGGGCCTGCTACCGGGCTCTCCGGCGATTACCCGGACGGGACTTTCACCCGCTGGTCTGGTCCAGTTTCCAGGACGCAACATGCCGGGACCCTACTGGGGCGGGTGGCCGCGCAGCGCCGGTTCGCGTTTCCCGCGCGCGACGGCGATCATCAGCGCGACACTGGTGGTCAGGAGTGGCCGGAGGAGGTGGCGTAAGAAAGGCCGCCTCCTCTAACCTGAACAGGGGTATCGAACACGGGGGCAATGGGGATGCGGGGGCGTTCGGTGCGTCAGTTGCGGATTTTGGCCAGTTCGGTCGCGTCCGCCGCCGCCCTGGTGGGGGCGGTATTGCTCGCGCCCGCGTCGTCAGCCGGGATCGTTGCGATCGGGAGGTCGTCGTCGCCTGCCTCGTGCCCGACGCCCAAGGGATCCGTGGCCACACGGGCGGCGGGCATTCACTGGGCCTCGTCTGCGGTGTGCGCGCCGGGCGCGACGGCAGGAACCGTCGCCGCGCCGCCCGGCGCGGTCGGCGCGTCCGCCCCGAACCCCCCCTACCACAACTTTCCGCCCCTCAGCTTCTTCGGAGGCAAGGTTGCCGGGGTGGCCGGGAGCCCGGGCGATCTGACCGTTACACCCGTCTATTGGGTGCCGGCCGGCGCGGGCTTCAAAATCCCGACCGCCTACGAAAGCCTGATCAACCGCTTCATTGTCGACCTGTCGATGGACCACGCAGCCGTCAACAACGTTTTTGCCGCATTGACC
>DATBCM010000288.1:0-2476 GCA_036270455.1 Gemmatimonadales bacterium
AACTCCCTCCCCACCACCCTGGGCAGGAGGACCTCACGAGTGAGTTGGGTGGCGCCGGACAGCGTCTCTTCCGAATAGAAGGGCAGCTCGAAGGGGGGCGCTTCGCCGTACCCGACGTGACCATCCTCGCCCTGCAGCACGACCACGAGTGACCGCCGCTCGGTGATCGCGCCCCCGGAGATAATGAAGGGCTCGACCAGCGGCAGTCGCAGATCGAAGAGCTCAGCCTTGACGATGCGCATGGAGCAGATCGAGAAAACGCAGCTCGCCGTTTTGGCGGCCGATACGCCCCGCGGCTTCCTGTTCCCACAACGCCGCGATGAGACCGTCGTTCGGATCGAAGATCATTTGATGGAGGACCCGCTGGGTGCGGGTGCCCTCGGGTGCCGGGTAGGCCGACAGCGGCAGCTGAAATGCAGTGTGGAGTTGAACGCTCTCACATCCTCGCAATGCATACTCCGCGATCATGCGTCCGGAACACACGTTCCCAGTCCCCGTGAGATTCCCCGGGCTTACGCCCGGGGTTAGGGACCCCAAAACCCTGAGGTTCCGGTCACTCAGCTCCCACCCCCCGTATGCCACGTGCTCCTCGGCATCGAAGAGCCGGTTGAACACGATCAAGGCGTCGGCGCCCTTCGTCCCCTCGACCATCGCGCACTGAAAATCATCCTCGAACCGGGCGTTCATCAGTTTCACGCCCAGGCGCACGTCTCCGCCGGCGCGAATCTGCGCGGGGACCTCCGCCAGCCAGCGGAGAATCGCCGCGCGCTCGTCGGAGCGCGAATCACCCGCGAGGGTCGGGGAGAAGTCCTTCTCGAGTGGGAGCGGCCCCGCCCCCCACTCCCGGGCGAGGGCCCCGGTGGTGAACCGGTACTCTGCGTCGCGAAAGGGCTCGTCGAGGACCGGGAGGTGGTATTTCACGGAGGGGACCGCCACCATCTCGCCGCTTCCGGTGAGGTCGCGCGCGACGCGCACCAGCGCGAGATATTCGTCGAAGCTCCGGTCCCATCCCCGACCCTTCCAGGTCACGGTCCAGCCGTCGCGGTCCCCTGCCCTGCGCCGCTCGACCTCCATCTTGGTCTCATGGATCGCCCAGGCCTTCATGCTCTGCGCGCCCCGCTCGTCCTGCGCGATGACAGTCTTGAGCACCACGAAGGCCAAGCCCGCACCGTGGTCCGTTTCGAGCTGGGATTCGTGGAGCGACAGCTGGCCGGACCCCTTGCCGATCGGGTGCGGCAGGGAATATCCGAGGTAGCGGGCGCTCAGGTCGATCCGGTAGCGCTCCCGCACGTGGGCCGCAAAGTCCCGGGGCAGCCCGCGGCCGAACCGCTCGAAGTCACGCTCGAGCTGCGCGCGCATCCAGGACCGCGCGGCGCACGACTTCCCGCTCCGCCGGGTCGAGCGGCGGACCCCAGGGATCATCGCACACATCCTCGGGAATCACGCCCTGTGCCGCCGCGGCCCACAGCATCCGGCGGATGTAGCCCTCCAGGGGATCGGTGAACGTCGCCTGCGAGAAGCGGTCGAGAATGCCCGAGAGCCGGACGAACAATCCGAAGTTGTCCTCGCGGAACGCTCGGATCAGCTCGGCTTGCAGATCCGTGAGGGCGGCGGCCATCCCGATCAGGGCACCGCGCGCACCCATGGTCAACGAGTAGCCGAGGAAGCGGTCCTCACCCGTGATCAGCAGCTTGTCCCGGTACGGTCGCATCAGCTCGGCAATCCGCTGGAAGGTCGCTACCGAGTCGAGCGTCGCGACCTTGATGCCGAGCAGGCCGGGCAACTGCAGGAGGGCATGGAGCGTCCGGTTGTCGTAGGGGATCCCTCCCGCCGCCTCGTAGAGATAGAAGGCGAGGACGGGGAGCTCGCGGGCCAACGCGGCGTGGAACCCGACCGGTTCGTCTCCCGTCGGGAACGCCAGGACGGCATCGGCACCCAGCGCCTTCGCCTCCCGGGCCATCTCGACCGAGTTCGCACCCGCGATGACGATCTTGCCGGGTAGGGCCTCTCGCCACACCTGGAGCACCCGCCTCCGTTGCGCCGCCGACAGGTGCGTTCCGCGCCCGGTGTGGGCCCACACGGCAACACCCGTAATCGGCTGCCCCGCCATCCACGTCGCGTATCCGCGCAGCGCGTCGTCCGCGATTTCGCGCCCGCGGAATGGTGTCGGCACCGCGGGGATGAGTCCCCACTCCAGACGGTCCGCCGTGATCATCAGCTCGCCACCAGCCGCCGGGCGTTGCCGGCTTCGATCGCGGACCGTGCATCCGCGCCGAGATCCAACAGGTCGAGCTTCGCCACGGAGTGCTACGGGAGGCGCAGGGGCTGACCTGTGCCGAACAGAAAACGCGACGGCCCGAGGTTCGAGAGCAGGGTGGCGAGGTGGTCCTCCGGTGGCCCCCAAATCCAGCTTAGGTCCCACCAGAGCCGCTGCGCCTCGGCCGGCGTGGATCCGAAATGCACTTCCTCGATGAAC
>DATBCM010000289.1:0-2210 GCA_036270455.1 Gemmatimonadales bacterium
GGGCCCGGCCGGACGCATCGTGCACGTCAAGGACACCACGGCCTCGCTGACCGATACGCTCGAATTGCATCTGGACAGCGCGGCGCAATTCGACACCACCGTTTTGAAGCTCGATATACCAGGGGCGAAGAAGCACTTCACGGGGATTTTGTTGCCTTCCACCGTCCCGGGTCGCTGGCTGCTCAAGCCGCGTTCTCCCGCGGATCAATTCTAGAGCCCGAGAAGGGGAGCCGATGACCTCACCGAAAGTGTTGATGGAAGGGCGGGGCAAGGCTGCGCTCGCCGCCAACCCGGAGCAGGCATGGCGGGCACTGGCGTGGCTCGGGGGACTGCTCGCCGTGGTGGGCCTGGGCGACTTCGTACTGGCGTTCATTCCCCTGGGTTCGGGACCCGAGTGGGAATTCGGGACTGTGGCATCGGTCTTCGCCGGTCTGCCGCTACCGACGCTGGGTCTGGCCGCCATCCTCGGCGCCGCCTACGCCAGGGGCAAGCGTGGGACCGTCGTCGCCATTGGCGTATTGCTCCTGCTCCTCGCCCTCGCGGTGGGGTGGATGCTCGTCACGTTCCTGACCGACATTCCGATCGCCCTCAAATCCGGAGCTCAGGCTGAGGTGATGCTCGGCCTGAAGAAGGCCATGGTGAAGACTGCCCTCCTCGGCGGACTGTTCGGTCTCGCCTACGTCGTAGCGGGGATCAAGGCGCTTCGGGCTGGCTTGAAGTAGGGGGCAGGCGGTGTGGCCACTATCTTGAAGCGGTGGCGCAACACCTTGTTGGCTGTCGGTCGCACCCCACCGCGCCATTGCAGGCACCGCAGTGTGGATAATGATCATATAAGCTATTATTTGACAACAGTTTAATGACTCTTGTCACGATCGTGCTGGTTCCGGCCCGGAACGTGCAATTCCAGCCCGCGGGAACGTGGGATTTCAGACCTCAACTCACACCTTACCGGGTGGGTCCATGATGAAGCAGCGCATGTTGGCGATGGGGCTCGTGAGCGGGTTGCTGGCGGCGCCGGCGGTGGCAAGCGCGGGCGGCCCTGGCTCCCTCAACTTCGACAACTACTGCGTCACCGGAGCGATCCAGGTCTGCGCCAGTGTGCGGCTCCAGTCCGTCGCCGGCCACCTGACGATGCAGGTGTGGAACCTCCAGGGCACCCTGGGTTCCGTCAACACCATCACCTCCATCGGGCTCTACCACTCGAACGCGCTGTACAACTTCACGGGCGCGGTTTCGAACTACAGCGTCAACTACATGCAGAACGGTCACAGCTCGAACATCTCGAGCAACTGGACCACGGGCGGCGCCACCGACATCAAGACCCTCGGCGGCCAGAACACGGAGCTGGCCCTCGGGACCAGCGGGAACAACGGCATCACGGGCTGCACCAACCCGGGCGGCAAGAACTCGCTGCACTGGTCGACGTGCAATTCGTTCCCGGGCGTTCCCTTCGTCCAGTTTGACTTCAATTTCGCGAACAATGCCCAGTTCGACCTGACCAGCGCGCAGATCCGCTGGCACTCGACCCAGGTGCCGATCGCCGGCTCGCTCAAGTGCGACACCGGCGGCTACGGCGACTACCCGGCCTGCAATAACGGTGGCGGGGGGAACGTGACGCCGGAGCCCGTGACGATGGTGCTCCTGGGTACGGGCCTGATGGGCATGGGCGGTGGCGCGCTGCGCCGGCGCCGCAAGCAGGCGGGCGAGAAGACCGCGGCCTGATCCGCGGCGTCGACGCCTGAGAGAGCCCGGCCTAGAGAGCCGGGCTCTTTTTTTGCTACCTTAGGGGCTCATGACTACGCACTATTTCAGCGTCGACGTGGAGGAGTACTTCCAGGTCTCCGCCTTCGAGGGCAGCGTGCCGCGGGAGCTGTGGGAGCGCCTGCCGTCGCGGGTCGAGGGATCCGTCTATGGGATCCTCGACCTGCTGGCGCGGCATGACGCGCGGGGGACGTTCTTCACGCTGGGCTGGGTCGCCGAGCGGCATCCGAAGATGATCCAGCGGATTGCCGCGGCGGGGCACGAGATCGCGAGTCACGGATGGGATCACGTCCGGGTCACCCAGCAGACGCCCGAGGAGTTCCGGGCCTCGGTCAAGCGCTCCAAGCTGTGCCTCGAGGATCTCGCCGGCGCGCCGGTCTTGGGCTTTCGCGCGCCTTCCTTCTCCATCGTTCCCGGGCGCGAATGGGCGCTCGACATCCTCGTGGAGG
>DATBCM010000290.1:0-5794 GCA_036270455.1 Gemmatimonadales bacterium
CGCGAGATGATCCGCGGTCGCGTAGCCCTTGTTCGTTTCCCACGCGTAGCCCGGGTGCCGGGCGGCGAGGCGGGCCATCAGGAAGTCGCGCACCGTCTTGGCGATGATGGACGCGGCGGCGATGGACGAGCACTTGGCGTCTCCGTCCACGATGGCGCAGTGCGGGCGGCCGAGCTCGGGGCAGGGCATGCCGTCGATCAGCACATCGGTGGGGTCGAGCCCCAGACGGGACAGCGCGCGGCGCATGGCGATGATGGTGGCGCGGCGGATGTTCCAGCGGTCGATCTCGTGGACACTCGCCGCGCCGATGCCGATGGCGCGGGCCCGGGACCGGATTTCGAGGGCCAGACGGTCGCGGGCCTTGGCGGTCAGGACCTTCGAGTCGTTGAGCCCCCGGATGGGCTTCTGGTCCGGATAAAAGACGACGGCCGCGGCCACCACCGGTCCTGCCAGGGGGCCACGGCCGACTTCGTCGATTCCAGCGACGACCATCCGCCCCACGCGCCAGAGCGCGCGTTCGCGCTCGAGCGAGGGGCGGCGGCCACTCACGCCTGCGGGTGCCCCGCGGGCGCCGACCCGGCCGACCCGGCCGTGTCGCCGCGCTTCTCGCGGATCCGGGCCGCCTTGCCGGCCAACCGGCGCAGGAAGTACAGCTTGGCGCGCCGCACGCGGCCTTGCCGCACCATCTCGATGGCGGAGATCGATGGCGAGTGGAGCGGGAAGATGCGCTCGACGCCGACGCCGGCCGAGATCTTCCGGACCGTGAAGGTCTCATTGATCCCACCGCCGCGCCGGGCGATGCACACGCCCTCGAACGCCTGGAGGCGCTCCTTCTCCCCTTCGCGCACGCGCACCAGCACCCGGACCGTATCGCCGGGGTCGAAGGCCGTGATGTCCGTCTTCAGGCCTTCACGCTCGACCGCTCTCAGTCTCTCCATAACTACTCCCTGTTTCTGTAAGGCAACCTACGTGCCTTGATGTTTATTCCACAAGTCGGGCCGTCGCGCGCGCGTCAGCCGCTCGGCTGCCGCGGCCCGCCAGGCCGCGATTTTCGCATGGTCGCCGCCGATCAGGACCGGCGGCACCGCCATTCCCCGATACTCGGGAGGCCGCGTGTACGACGGCGGTGCCAGCAGGCCGTCGTAGTGCGAATCCCCCGCCGCCGATTCGTGATCGCCCAGGGCGCCCGGCAAGAGCCGGACAACCGCGTCCACCAGGCAGAGCGCTGCCGGCTCACCCCCGGTCAGCACCGCATCGCCGACCGACACTTCCTCGGTAGCCAATCCCTCGGCCACCCGCTGATCCACGTCCTTGTAATGCCCGCACAGCACCGTCAACTCGGCCGCCAGAGACCACCGCACCGCGTCGTCATGCGTCACGGGTCGTCCCCGCGCGGACATCAAGATCACCGGACTGCCCGCCGCCGGCTGCACGTCATCCACCGCCTCGAAGAACGGCTCGGGCTTGAGCACCATCCCGGCGCCGCCGCCATACGGCGTGTCGTCCACCGTGCGATGCCGGTCGTGCGTGTAGTCCCGGAGCTGCACCACCCGATACCGCACCAGCCCCGTTTCCACCGCGCGGCCCAGAATGCTCGCGTGCAAGGGCCCGGTGAACATCTCGGGGAAGAGGGTGACGATGTTGACCGTCAGCATCCCTTATCCCTCGTCCTCCACCGCCAGGAACTGATCGCGCCACTCTTCCACCGCCGCGCGGCTGCTCACGCCTTCGAATCCCACGAGCCACTCACGGTGATATGCCCGGCGCCGGCCCAGGATCAACGGGCCGGCCAGGACCTTCCGCGTTTCGTCGACCACGTACATCCGCGCTTTCGGCACCAGCAGGCTTCCAGGGTCCGCCACCAGGGGGAAGATCGCGACCTCCCCCTTCTGGCCGTGCGGCTTCCGGAGCCGCGCGATTACGCGGGGCGTTGGCCGAACACTCCCGCCTTCTTCAGCAGGGAGCGCACCGTATCGGTCGGCGTCGCGCCCTTCCCGAGCCACTCTTTGGCTCGCTCCGCGTCCACCTGGAGGGTGGCGGGCTTGGTCTTGGGGTTGTAGTGCCCCAGGATCACCACGAACCGGCCGTCGCGCGGAGATTCCTGATCCGCCACCACGATCCGGAAGTGTGCCTCGCCCTTGCGTCCCATCCGCCGCAATCTGATTCGAGTCGCCATACGTTCCTTACATCCTCTTGATGAGCTTGCGCATCTGCTGGAACTGTTCCAGCAGACGGTTGACCTCCTGCACCGACGTGCCCGATCCCTTCGCGATTCGCATCCTTCGCGATCCGTTCAGCAGCGACGGATCGGCCCGCTCGGCCGGGGTCATCGACAGCACGATCGCTTCCACATGCTTCAGCCGCTTGTCGTCGGCGTTGACCCGTTTCAACGCTTTGGCGTTGACGCCCGGCAAGAGCCCCAGCACCTGCTTCATGGGTCCCAGCGACTGCATCTGCTTCAGCGCCACCAAGAAATCCGCGAGGTCCATCCCCCGCTTCGAGCGCGCCTTCTGTTCGAGCTTCTGCGCCGCCTTCAGGTCGATCGCGGCCGCCGCCTTTTCAACCAGGCCTACCACGTCGCCCTGGCCGAGAATCCGGCCCGCCATGCGCACCGGATCGAACGGCTCGAGCGCCTCGACTTTTTCCCCGACGCCGACGTAGACGATCGGCACGCCGGTCACCCCGTGAATCGACAGGGCCGCGCCTCCGCGTGCGTCGCCGTCCATTTTGGTGAGGATCGCACCGGTGAGCCCCACGCCCTCGTGGAACCCCTTGGCGATCTTCACCGCGTCCTGGCCGGTCATGCCGTCGGCCACGAGCAGGACGTCCTTGGGCTTCACCGCGTCCTTCAGCGCCTTGAGCTCATCCATCAGCCCGGCGTCGAACTGCAGACGTCCGGCCGTGTCGACGATGACCGTCCGGCACCGGGCCTTTTCGGCCTCGCGCAGGGCCTCCCGGACCATCACCGGCACCGACCGCTCCCCGCTCCGCGCTCCCCCGAACACAGGGACCCCGACCTGCTTCCCGAGTTGCTCGAGCTGCTCCAGCGCCGCGGGGCGGTAGACATCGGCCGCGACCAGCCCGGGTGCCTTCTGTTCCAGCTTCAACCGGCGGGCGAGCTTCGCCGCCGTCGTCGTCTTGCCTGAGCCCTGTAACCCGACGAGCAGAATCACCGTCGGTCCTACGGAGGCGAAGGTGAGGTCCCGGCGGGTCCGCCCGAGCATGCCGGCGATCTCGTCGTGCACCAGCTTCACCACTTGCTGGCCCGGCCGGACCGTGTCGATGGTGAGCGCGCCCACGGCCCGCTCCTTCACCCGCTCGACGAAGTCCCGGGTCACCTCGAAGCTCACGTCCGCTTCGAGCAGGTGCCGACGGATCTCGCGCAGCGCTTCGACGACGTCCGCTTCGGACAGCACCCCCCGGCCGGTCAACCGCTTCAGTACGCCGGAGAGCTGTTCCGAAAGGGCCGTAAACATAAGCCTCACAAATTACTTAGCGAGTTGCTCGAAACCAAGTGGGGGGTTAAAAATCGACCATGCCGGAACCCCTGTGGTGGCAAGGGCTGGCCCTGATCTGCGGCGGCACGCTGGCGGGTGGGATCAGCGCGAGCGTGAACGTCTGGCTCCTCTTCAATCCCAGGGAGCCCCGCCGGCTGGGTCCGTTCACTCTGCAGGGCGCCATTCCCAAGTACCAGGCCCGCATGGCCGAGTCAGTCGAGCGGTGGGTGACCGAGGGCCTGGCGTCTCAGGCGCTGGAGGCGGGAGCCCGGCACTTCATCACCTCCCAGCGCGATTCCCTGCTCCACGATGAGCGCCCCCTGCTCGAGCGCCTCCCCCGCGGACTCCTGGCCGCGGTCGAGCAAGGGATCACGGACTACCTGCCGGTCGCGGTCGAGCAGTTCGGATCCACGCTGGAAGACCCCGAGGCCCGCGCCCGCATCACGGAGGCCCTGAAGGGCGTTCTCGACCATGCCGTGGCCAACCTCAAGGCCCACGAACGCCTGGTGGCCAAACTCGTCGTCACGCCCGACCGGGTGGACCGGATGGTCTCCGAGCTGTCCGCGGTGTTCGCGTCGCCCGCGTTCAAGGCCCGTCTCTCGACGACGGTGAACGACGCGGTGATGCGGTTCCTCCGGACCCCCATCGCCGAGCGGCTGTGGACCCTGGGACCCGACCGGCTGGATGGGTTGGAGCGCGCCGCCTCGGACTACGTCGTGACCGCGCTCCGGGCGCCGGAAACCGCGGACTGGGCGTCCGCGCGGGCGCGCGAGGCGGTGGACGCCCTTCGCGACTACCCGATCGGGCTGCCGCGGTCGCTGAAGCGGAGTGTGGCGCTGGGATTCGGACTGGGAGCGCTCATCGGCGCGCTTAGTTGGGGGCTGATGCTCCTGCTGCGCTAGCAATGTGCGCCGTGGGAAGATGCTTCCACCCTGCCCATCCCACCGACGCATCCACCACCACGGTCGCCGGTCTGCCGTCGAGTGACAGCCGGTCCACCCGCCAGGTGCGGCCCGGCTCGACCCGGTGGGCCCACCCCTTCGTGAGCCACGCCGCAAAACCACTCGCCGCGTCCGGACTCCGCCAGACGACGTACCACACGAGCGCCTCGCCCTGGGCGCCGAACTCGGCGTAACGGTCCCCCGCCCACCCGCTCGCGAGCGCCGCCGCCTGCTCCGCGGAATCCAGCGTCTGTTGGAGCACCAGACGCGTCTCGAACTC
This sequence comes from Gemmatimonadales bacterium, assembly GCA_036270455.1. GTDB lineage: Bacteria > Gemmatimonadota > Gemmatimonadetes > Gemmatimonadales > GWC2-71-9 > 40CM-2-70-7. Next base: position 4,719 of record DATBCM010000290.1, read on the forward strand.
CCCGAGGTCATCCGTCAGGCCGGGGTGATCCGCCGGATCGAAAGCGACGCGAACCGGGGCGTCGTGGGCCGCGTAGCGCTCGGGGTGGAGTATCTGGGAGGTTGAGACCGGCATGAGCTTCCCGTAGGGCTGCTCGTCCGGGTGCTGAGTGATGAACCACTTCACGAAGTCCCCGCCGGCGAGATACGGGAAGATGAGCGTCTGCTTCACCCAGAGCGGCGCGTGGGAGAAGGTCGGGAATTGCTCCTGCTGCATCTGCACCGCGCCCCCCATGTCCCACAGGCTCGGCAGGTTCTCGATCTTCTGCTCCGGCATGAGCACCCGGATCTGGCCGAGCGTCGCCTGGCCTTCGAAGATCGCTTCCGCCGCACTCCGGCGGTCGTTCTGGTGCCGCGGGCGGATGACCGAATCGATGGGGGAGTACTGGTCCTGCAGGGCGTGCACCAGCTCGTGGGAGATCACGGTGGTCCGGAGCATGGCCGTGTCGGCATCGGTGGGAATGAACAGCGCGCCGGAATCGGGGTCGTAATAACCCGCGACCTGCTCCGTCAGCACGTTCACGAGGAGGCGGTGCAGGTCGACGCTGTCGGGAATCAGTCCCAGATGCTTGTAGGCCGCCTCGTAGCTCGCGAATTCCCGCGGAGGCATGTCCTCGTCGAGCTTGTGCAAGACGTAACTGCGAATCTGGTCCCGGGTGCGGATCTCGACCCCCGGTTGCCGCTTGAACTTGAGCCCCACCGCCTGTTCCACTGCGGGCATGGTCTGGCGCACGAGATCCTCCACCGTGCTCCGCGTCTGCACGGCTTCGGCCCGCTGCCGGCACGCCACCAGCGTGATGAGCGCCGCGGCGGCCGGCGCCAGGCGCATCATCCCGCCCACTCGATGTCCTTGCCGACCGAGGCCCCGACGACGCGCGCCACTTCTCGCCCCGTCACCACCAGCCCCTGCGACTCGAGCTCCGCACGCAGCAGACGGTCCAGCTCGGTCCGGCGGTCCCCGAGGGTTTGCGGTGGGGGAGCCGCCGGTGTCCCGGGAGCGGGCCCCCGGTCCCCGGACAGCATCCGGTCCAGCTCGGC
>DATBCM010000291.1:0-2258 GCA_036270455.1 Gemmatimonadales bacterium
GACACGCTCGCTGGTCCGAAGCCCTGCGCACGACGAAGCTCGCACCGCTGACGATGTTGAGTCGGTCCGGGGCGCGGTGCCGGTGTTGCCACGGGCCCGTTTCCCCGGACCGCTCGCCGCACCCGGCGTGCGTGTCTCCACGCACCGGGCGCTCCACGGTTCCTGCCGTCAGGCGGGGTTGGGGGTTGGCCAGGGGGTGGGGATCTTGTTGCCCCGGTAGCTGTAACGGGAAACCGTCACCTTCGCGATCCGGAAGAACTCGATCCTGTCCGCCTCGATTCGCCACCGCCCGGTGGCGGCGGTCAGATGGTGGCGGAGCTGTCCCCAGTTCCAGCGGTGGCGGGCCCGCAGCATGTGGGCGAGTCTCCAGAATGTGAAGTCGTCCAGTTTGCCGAAGGTTTTCTTGGCCACCGCGTGTTTGAAATAGTTGGCCCAGCCTCGCATGATCTGGCCCAGCCGGGTCAGCACCGATGCGAGGTCCCACTGCGATGTCTTGTGTGTCAGGGCACGGATCTTCGCCTTCAACGTCCGGATGGGCCGGTCGTCGATGAAGGTGTAGACATACCACTTGTTCGTGCCTCTCTTGCGTTTCCACCGGATGCGGAAGCCGAGGAAGCAGAACCCGTCGCTCATGTGCACCACCCGGGTCTTGGCCGGTGACAGCCGTAATCCCATGGGCGCCAGTGCATGTGCGACGTCTTCGCGTAGCGCTTCGGTGTCCTCACGCGAGCCGTGCACCAAGATCGCGAAATCGTCGGCGTAACGGATGATCCGCCACGTCGGACGCCCCCTGGAGCGACGGTAACTGCGTTTGCCGAGGGTCGACATCGCCCCGCCGGGCTTCCATGGCTCCATCACGTGCTCATCGAGCGCTGACAGGGCGATGTTGAAGATCAACGGGGACAAGATGCCGCCTTGTGGCGTGCCGGTGAGGGTTTCGCGGTGCTCACCGAGCTCGGTGAGCACCCCGGACTTGAGGAACGCCTTAACCAGCGCCAACACCCGCTTGTCCTTGACGCGCGCCCGCACCCGCTCCATAGCGAAGGAGTGTGAGAGGTTGTCGAAGGCCGCCTCGATGTCCGCGTCCAGCACCCAGCGGTAACCGCGGGTGCCGAAGTGGTGGATCTCGACGATCGCGTCGTGCGCCCGTCGTTTGGGCCGAAACCCATAGGAGACCGGCTCGAAGTCAGTCTCGAAGATCGGCTCCAGCACCAGCTTCAGCGCCGCCTGCACGACCCGATCCGCGATACCAGGAATGCCCAGATCGCGGACCTTTCCCGACCCGCCCGGCTTGGGGATCTTGCGTTCCCGCACCGGCAGCGGCCGAAACGAGCCCTCCTTCAGACTGGCCCGCAAGTCGCCCAGGAAACCGGGAACTCCGATCCGCTCCTCGACGCCGGCGATCGTCAGACCATCGACGCCGGGAGTGTTTGCGCCCCGGTTGGTCGCGACCCGGTCGAACGCCACGAGCAGCGTCGCCGGATCGTACACGAAGTTGAACAAGTCATCGAACCGGCGACCGGGATCGGCCACCGCCCAACGGTGAAGCTTGGCCTGCATCTCCGATACCCTGGTCCATGACCCGCCAGGCCACGGCTCAGGAGCATCACCATTCGGTGAGGCGTCTTTCGGCATTGCAGTCTCCTTCCCTTCTCGAAACCGCTGCCGCCCTTCCCCATGTGCGCGGGCTTTCCCCGGCTCGCAGTACTACAGCGGCTCCGCCCTGTCCCGGACCGATCGGTGGTCGGTGCACCCAACCCCACCACGCCCGCTGGAAGCGGACTCAAAGGGCAAGGCCCAGAACAGTTCCCGTGTTCACAGTGATTCGCTTATCGGAGTAGGAGCCCGACTATGCCCCTGCGGCCTCGCTGCGAGTACGCCACAGTCTTTCCTCGCAGCCTCCCTGGCAGCTCATGCCCACCACCTCGGGAGTTCCCCGCCCGAACATCCGGGCGGGTGCGCGCCGCCCCCAGCCCATATCCACCAGATTTGAGCTGGTGCCGCATCAAGGGGGTGTCACACGCCGGTTCCTCGCGTACTCCTCTCCGTCCCGCTCGCCGAACCCGGACCACCTGGCAGTATTGGCCCGTCTCGGCTTTGTCAGGGCTGCTCCCGCCCTTCCCGGCACCACCCGGATCAGGCTGCCCTCAGCTCCGCCGTCCTGCCGCGACAGGATCAGCGACGTAGGTCTCTCACCTCCGTTCGAATCACTGCGCTTCACGACGCACGGCACACTTGCGCCACGCTGATGCACTTGC
>DATBCM010000292.1:0-5355 GCA_036270455.1 Gemmatimonadales bacterium
GGTGTCGACGGCGGCGCAGGAGGCAAAAAACCCGCAGCGCGATCTGCCGATAGGCATCATCGCGTCGCTGCTCATCTGCACCGTGCTCTACATCATCGTGTCCGGGATCGCGACGGGCGTGGTGAGCTACAAGGACCTGAACGTGCCCGATCCGATCGCGGTCGTTGCCGATCATGCCGGGCTGGGCTGGATGTCTACGTTGATCAAGCTGGGTGCGATCGCCGGCCTGTCGTCCGTGATCCTGGTCATGTTGCTCGGCCAGTCGCGCGTGTTCTGGAGCATGTCCAAGGACGGCCTGCTCTGGCCGTTCGTGAACAAGATCCATCCGAAATACCAGACGCCTTATATCACATCCATCGTGACCGGTGTCGTGGTCGCGTTCTTCGCCGCGATCCTCAATATCCGTGAAGCCGCCAGTCTGGTGTCGATCGGTACCCTGCTGGCGTTCGTGATCGTGGCGATCGGCGTCATGGTCCTGCGGGTCCGCGAACCGAACCTCCAGCGGCCCTTCAAGACCCCGTGGGTATTCGTAGTCGCTCCGCTGGGAGCGATTTCCGCCTTTTACCTGATGTACTCGTTGCCGTTGGCCACGTGGATCCGGCTCCTCGTCTGGTTCGTGATCGGGCTCTTCATTTACTTCGGCTACAGCGTCAGGAACTCGAAGCTGGCGAAAAACGTCTAAAGGCGTCGAGCGAAAATCGTCGAGCAACGGCGTCGAGCGGGGGCGTTAGGCCTCTGCTCGACGTTTTTGCTTGACGCCTCTCGCTCGACGTAGCTTTCTGTTATGATTTCCATCCCTCCCGAACGGGTCGCCGCCGCCAAGCAGATGGCCGGCCTCTTTTCCCCCAACACCCGCGTCGTCCTGACCACGCACGTCAATTCGGATGGCGACGGACTCGGCAGCGAAGTCGGTCTCTGGCACCTTCTCCATCAGCGCGGCTGTTTCGTATCCATCGCCAACCCGACGCCCATTCCCGACCGCCTCATGTTCCTGGTTCCGGAAGGCGCTGACGCGAGCGGGCACGCGGCGAAAGCCATCGCGAAGGCCAACGCCATCGTGGTACTCGACATCTCGGATCTGGGACGCCTGGGAGACCTGGGGCCGGCGGTGCGGGAGGCGAACGTGCCCGTGGCGTGCATCGACCACCATGTGAGCCCCGGGTCGCTGCCGGAGGGCCCACGGCTCGTGGCTCCCGATGCGACCGCCACCGCCGAGCTGGTGCACGATTTGGCGGCAGCCCTGGGGTGGAACATCCCGACCGAAGCGGCCCGGGCGCTCTACGTCGGACTCCTCACGGACACGGGCGGATTCAGGTTCTCGAACACCACGCCCCGATGTCTCCAGGTCGCCGCTCACTTGCTCGAACGCGGCATCGACCCCGAGTCGATCTACGAGCAGATCTACGCGAGCGCTCCCGAAGGCCGCGTGCGGCTCCTCGCCGATGTGCTGACGACGCTCGTGGTGGAGCCGGAGTTGGGGCTGGCCTGGGTCACCGTGCCCCCGGGGTCAATCGAGAAGTTCGGTGCCACCGCCGACGATCTGGACGGCATCGTCGAGCATCCCCGGTCCATCGCCGGAGTGCGGCTGGCGTTGCTTTTCCGGCAGATCGCCGGGGGGAGGGTGAAGGTTTCATTTCGCTCCATGGGGAGCGTGGACGTCGCGGAGCTGGCCCATCAATTCGGTGGCGGTGGTCACGCCAAGGCGTCCGGCGCGTCGGTGGACGGACCCCTCGCCGACGCCCAGGCCAAAGTCCTCGAGGCCGCCCGCCGCTACCTCAACGGACGCTGACAGCGTTCGGGTCACCCCATCCGTATCTTCTGGACCATGAGACTCGTCACATCCTGCATCATCGCGATGACGGTCGCCGCTCTGCCGGCTGCCGCCCAAACGGGAACGTCGCTTTTTGACGGGACCCTGTCCGGCTGGGACCACGTCGGCCCCGGCGCCTTCACCGCCGACACCGGCGTCCTCATGACGCACGGCGGGATGGGACTCCTCTGGTACACCAAGCGGAAAATCGGGAACGAAGTGATCCGCGTGGTGTTCTGGCCCACGGACTCCACGTCCAACTCGGGCGTGTTCATCCGGATCCCTGAGAAGCCCACCGAGCCGTGGATGCCGGTCAACAAGGGCTACGAGGTGCAGATCGACAACGCCGAGGACGAGTATCACGTCTCCGGCGTGCTGTACTCGCTGACGAAGGCGCTGGCGCGCCCCGGCAAGGCGCGGCAGTGGAATACCCTGGAGATCACCCTGGACGGTCCGCACACCACGGTGCGGCTGAACGGGGAATTAGTGACCGACTATACCGAAGGCCAGCCGGTGCCCCCCAAGAAGCAGACCTGGGAGCCGGACCGGGGTCGCCGTCCGAACCTCGGATACATCGGCCTGCAAAACCACAGCGACGCGGATACGGTGTACTTCAAGGAAATCAGCGTGCGCCCGTTGCATCCGTAACGGAGGTGCTCATGCGCAGGATGACGATGGCAGTACTCGTGCTGGCGGCTCTGGCCGCCTGCGATCCCACGGTGGATGAAGGGATTTTCGGAATTGGGTCGTCGGGCGGCGGGGGTGGTGGCGGCACCGGCGGCGCCGCGACCCACCTCGTGTTCACGGCACAGCCGGTGACGACGCAGGCGACGGCAGCGATGGCTTCATCGGTGATCGTCCAGGCGGAGGACGGCGTGGGCGCCGTCGATACGAGCTACTCGGACGTCATCACGCTTTCCTTCTCCGCCAACCCCGACGGCGGGTCGCTCGGGGGAAACTTCAGCGTCAACGCGATCAACGGCGTGGCGACCTTCTCCAACCTCACGGTGGACAAGGCCGACACCGGCTACGTCTTGCTGGCGGTCTCGGGGGCCCTCAGCACAGCGATCTCGACGAAGTTCACGATCACGCCGTAAGCAAAAGTCAGACGTCTAGACGTCTAGTGTCGAACCGGGGTGACCCGGACCATCACCACGCCGTGGGGCGGCACCGTCGCCGTGTACTCGGCGTGGAACGTGCCCTTCGCCGCGTGAGCCCAGAGATCGCGCACGGTCAGGGAATCGGCCCGCAATCCCAGCCGGTGGAACGAGGCCGTGATCGGGGTCGGCACTCCGGCGCGGTTGAGCAGCACCGCCGCCGCCGACCCGTCGGCCAGGGGTTTGGCCCAGACCTGGATCTCCGGTGTCGGCTCCCACACCACCACCCCCTGCGCCCCCAGTGAATCCTGATCCACGCCGATCACCTCGGCGTTCTCGAGAATGGTCTTCGTCTCGCTGCTCATGGACCGGAGGTCGTTACCCGCGATGAGCGGAGCGGCCTCGATGGCCCAGAGCGAGAGATGGGCCCGGTACTCGTCGTCCGTCATCCCGCCATTGCCGACTTCGAGCATGTCCGGATCGTTCCACGCTCCGGGACCGGCGGCGGTGGGGTGTTGGGCCGACTGATCGAGATTGCCGAGCATCGAGCTCCACGAATCCGAGATGTCGTCGGTGGTGCGCCAGAGATTCCCGACTTTGGGAGCCCAGTTCCAGGGCTGGTTGTAGCCCCACTCGCAGAGCGAGAGCACGATAGGGCGTCCCGTGGCGGCGAGTGCGTCCCGGAACTTGGCGTATTGGACCTGGGCATCGAGCCCGGTGGCATGACACCAGTCTTCCTTCACGTAGTCCGCGCCCCAGGCCGCGTACGTACGGGCGTCCTGCACCTCGTGGCCGAGGGTGCCGGGGCGCCCCTGACAGGTTTCCGTGCCGGCGTCCGTGTAGATCCCGAACTTGAGCCCCTGGGAGTGGACGTAGTCCGCGAGGGCCTTGATGCCGTGCGGGAACCGGATCGAGTCGGCCACGATGGTCCCGTCTTTGGTGCGGGCCACCTGCCAGCAGTCGTCGATGATCACGTAACGGTACCCTGCGTCCTTCATGCCGCTCGCGACCATGGCGTCCGCGGTTTCGCGGATCAGGCGATCCGAGACATCGCAGGCGAAGTGGTTCCAGCTGTTCCAGCCCATGGGTGGCGTGCGGGCCAGCCCGTTGTCCAGGGGGAACGGGCGAGGCCGGCTAGCGGCTAACACGGCGAGAACCGAAAGGGATGTGATGGCGGCGATGCGACGCACGACAGGGCTCCAAGTGATTGGAATCCCGTAACGTTGCTCGCCATCCTGAGCCCCCGCTAGATTCCGGCCGTGACCCCCCCTCCGCCGCCCACTGATCTCCAGTCGCAGGTCACCGCCGCCCTCGCTGCTCTCCAGAATCCCCGGGTCGGGAAGGATGTGGTCGCCGCCGGGATGGTGCGCGATCTCGTGGCGGAGAACGGGACGGTGCAGTTCACCTTCCTGCTGGGGCGGGACGACCCCGCATCGCTCGCACGCGACGCGCGCCGGGCTGTGAAGGCGGTACCCGGTGTTTCGGACGTCCGCGTGACGGTGTCCGACCCCGGTGCTCCCCGTCCTTCAGCGCAAGGCCCGGGCCCCCGCCCGGCAGGGATGGCCGACGTCCCGCCGCCACCCACCGCCCAGGAGATGCCCAGCATGGGCAAGGTCCTGGCGGTGTCGTCCGGCAAGGGCGGCGTGGGGAAATCGACGGTCTCGGCCAACCTCGCCGCGGCTCTGGCCGCGCAGGGGTTCAGAGTCGGCCTCATGGATGGGGACATCTACGGCCCCAACATCCCGCGGATGATGGGCGTGTTCGACAAACCGCCCGTGACGGCCGGCAAGATCCAGCCCCTCGAGGGCCACGGCGTGAAGCTGATGTCGCTCGGCTTCATCGTGGACCGCGACGCGCCCGCCATCTGGCGCGGCCCCATCATCATGAAAGTGATCCAGCAGTTCCTGCGGGACGTGGACTGGGGCCAGCTCGACTACTTCCTGGTGGACCTCCCGCCCGGCACCGGGGACGCCCAGTTGTCGCTCACGCAGTCCATTCATCTCCATGGGGCGGTGATCGTCACGACGCCACAGGAGGTGGCGGTCGGGGACTCCCTGCGCGGCGCCAAGATGTTCGAGCGGGTCGGGGTCCGCGTGCTTGGCGTGATCGAGAACATGAGCTACTACGTCTGCCCCCACTGCGGTGAGAAGTCGGAGCTCTTTCTGTCCGGCGGCGGTGAACGGCTGGCAGTAGAACTCGGCGTGCCCCTGCTGGGCCAGATTCCCCTTCAGGCCCGCCTGCCGCAGCACGCCGACGCCGGCCGCCCCATCGTCGTAGCCGATCCTGAGTCGCCGGCCGCGACGGCTCTGCGAGACGTCGCCCGCCGCGTGGCCGACGCGCTGAAGTGAGACTCCTTCCCCTTCTTCTGGCGGTCCTGCAGTACCCCCACCATCACGTCCACCCCCAACGTCCCGACATCCGGGCCGGGCTCGACACCATCTACTCCGG
>DATBCM010000293.1:0-11976 GCA_036270455.1 Gemmatimonadales bacterium
ACCGTGGAACGTATCGAACACGGAAACCGAGCCGTCGGGCTGCGCGGCGAAGATCACCCGGTCGTTCTGGTTGCCGGCGCCGCCGCAGGGCTGGCAGCTTCCGAACGGCGAGAAGGTGTGGTTGTAGTTCATGTCCATCCCGGAGGCCCCCGTGGCGGCCGGCGCCGTGACCGCCAGGCGGAGGTTCGCATCCAGGAAGTAGATCGAGTCGGCGCGCACCGCGTTGGTGAGCCCGTTGAAGTTCGTGGCGATGGACGTGATCCGGATGCCCGTGTTCGAGATGAAATCCGACACCTGGAAGGCCGGGCTCATCCCGAAATCGGTGTCGTTGTCTCCGGCGTCGCTCGGGCCATTGACCCCGGCCGGCGAAACGTTGCACGACGTAAACGTGCCCGCGCCCTGGTTGAGCGGCTGCCGGGAGTCATAGCTCATCACGCGGGCGAACGCCGCAGAGATGTTCCCGCCTTCGCCCATGAAGCCGTGCGCGAAGTTCCCGGAGTTCCGGACGAACGTCGAGTCCCCGAGTCCGAAGGAGCCGAAGTCGATCGTGACGCCGGGGCAGGCGGAGAGCACCACCGTGCTCGTGTTGCCGCGGTTTTCCACCACCCGCAGCGTGTCGGCAGAGGACCCAGAATTCTGCGCGCCGATCTCCCAGAACAGGTGCCAGTACGCCGACGCCGGAGTCTGGGTCATCCGCTCCATGCGCAGCGTGCCGCGACCCGAGAACGGGGACGTGCTGGAGACCGTCGGCGTGGTCGAGTACAGGGCGAACACCCCATCCGGGCCACACGCCGTGCCGCCCGAGGGCCGGCAGATGGCCGCCACGTACTGGGGCCGGTCCGAAACGTCGTAGTAGGTGATCTGTACTTCGTAGACGCCCCCCGCGTTCAGCACCTGGTACTTCTCGATGATGAAGTTGGGGAGGGCCTGCCGCCAGGACAGGGCGCGCACGCCGGGCCGCACGTCCAGGACTGATAATTCGGTCCCGCCGCTATTCGCGACGATCACACTGTCCTGATAACCACCCAGGGTATCCGTGGGCCAGAGGGCGATGCCCACGGGCTGGGGGCCTGACGTCGGGATGCCTGCCGCCACGAACGTGCTGTTCGCCACCTGGAAGATCTCGAGACGCGACAACGCGGTGTTGGTGAGGTACACCTCGTTGGTGTTCTTGTTGTAGATGGCGTCGCCGATCTGGCCGCCCGCCGGGAAGGCGAAGGTCCGCCCCGCCACGATGGTCACCGTGTCCGACCGGGACGCGCCGGGGGGGCTGGGGACGGTGAACACGGCGCCGGTCACACCGCGGTTCAACGCGACCGCCCCGTCGATTGCGAACGCCTGGACGATCACTTGCGTCGGGAAGGACACAATGGCGCTCAGCTTCAGCGACAGCGTGACCTTCTGGTCGGTGGTGGTCCCCGCGAAGTTGAGCGAGTCCCCGCCGATGGGGTTGCCGAGGAGGTCCGTGACCTTGAAGCCGACCCGGGTGATACCCGACGGATCGGTGGCGTGGATGGTGATGCTGTCCGACGCCTCCGAGCGGAGGGCCACGACCTGCGAGACCTCCGGCGGCGTGTTGTCGGTGGCCACCGATTGGATGGTGACCGTCACCGCCGCGCTGGCTGCGCGCCGGCCCGCCGAATCCACCGCGAAGCCCACCACCTGGAAGGTGCCGGTGGTGCCCGTCACCAGGACCGAGTCCGTGAAGACGGTGGAGTCTGGGAACGGGGCCGAGCCGGTGGAGATGGAGTCGGCGGTCGTCGCGGTCTGTCCCGCGGTGCCGCCGATGGTCCAGCCCAGGCGGCGGATGCCGCCCGCCTGCTGCACGGCCTTCACCTGGATCGGGATGTATTTCCCGTTGCCCGCCACGGCGCCCGCGGTGGGCGCGAGCAGGAAGGCGGCGAGCGCCTGCTTGTTGGACAGGAAGATCGTGATGGTATCGGGTTTGGAGCGGTTGCCCGCGCCGTCCCGGGCGGTGCCGACGATGAGGATCTGGCCGCCGGCGCCGGCGAGCTGCGCCGGGGAGAGGCCGAAGACGTAGCTGACGGTCTTCGCCCCGCCCACGAACCCGGTGTCGTGTATGGCGATGAGCCCGATGCTGAAGGTCAGGTCGACGGAGTCGACCGCGATGTTGTCGGAGGCGGAGACGTTGAAGGAGAGCCCGCTCGAAATCGTCTGACTGTCGAGCTTTGGGTGCACCTTGTTCGGCGTCGTCAGCGTCAGCCGGGGCGCGATGTTGTCTCGCGTCACCCCGCCGCTACTGGCCGCCGTTTCACAGCCCCCGAGCACCGCCGCGCCGAAGGCCACGGCGGCGAACAGCCGCGCGTTCCGTCCTGCCAGCATACGAACCCCCGCCTCAGTTCCCGGCGCTGGTGGTCGCCAGGTCGTCGATGATGTGCGGCGTGATCAGGATCAGGAGATCCCGCCGTTCCTCGGACTGATTGGTGAACCCGAACAGCTTGCCCAAAATGGGCAGGTCCACAAGGAAAGGGATTCCCGATTTCGAGACCGTGACGTTCGTCACCGTCAGGCCGCCAATAACGGCCGTTTCCCCATCGTTGACGAGGATCTGGTTGTCCGCCTGTTGCGTCTGAACCGTGAAGCCGATGTCCACCGGCGCGGTCTTCACGCTCGAATTCTCGGCGTGGACCTCCATCAGGATCTGCCGGTTGGCGGTCACGTGCGGCGTCACCTTCAGATTGATACCGGTCTGCCGGAACGACACCGTGGCGCGGGGCACCGCGTTGCCCCCGGCGCTGGCCGAGCTGACGTCGATGGTCCGGAGCGGTACCAGGTCGCCGACCAGCACCTCGGCCGTGTGATTGTCGGACGTGGTCACCGAGGGCTCGGCCTGCAGGTCCGCGAGCTCCACGGTCTGCAAGGCCTGCACGAAGCTGGTCAGGTTGAAGTTGCCGACCGCGGTCGAGAAGATCAGCTGGAGGGCCGGATTGATGACTTCCTGCCCCGCGTTGCCGATGGCCGAGATGGCGTTGCCACCCAGATCGACGACCGTGTTGCTCGGGTCGAGTCTGCCCGTCGCCACCACGGCGTCGGGGATGCCGTCGCCATTGGTGTCGATCGGCTTCAGGGTCGCGGGATCGGGGCGCTGGACGAGCGTATTGAAGAACTGGCAGGGATGGGCGCCCGTGATCAAGCAGCCCGACCCGGTGCCGAGGTCGTACTTCACGCCCATGTCCTCTACGTCGGTGCGGTCGACGAAGATCAACTTCGCCTGGATCGAGACCTGGGGCGTGCGCACGTCCAGCGCCTGCACGAACGCGACGTCCTGCTCGATCCGGGACTGAATGTCCGTGATCACCAGGGCGTTGGTAGTCGTGTCGGCCACGACCGCGCCCCGCTTGCTGACGATGGATGCCACCGCTCCCTGGAGTGCGGTCGACTTGGCGTAGTTGATCCGGACCAGCCGGGTCTCGGTCGGCACCGTCGAATCGGCCCGGGCGAGGTCGGCCTTGTTCACCACGTTGATGATCCCGCCAGGCAACGGCTGCCAGGCGAGGTTCTGGGACTCGAGGATGGCCTGGAACGCCAGGTCCCAGGGCTGATTCTTGATCTGCGCCGACACCGTGCCGGTGATGCCTTTGCCGACCACGATGGTGCGGCCCGAGAACGCGGCGAAGCCCGCGGACACGTCCGCGATGTCAGCCTTGTCCCACTGTACGGTAATCCGGGGCGCCTGCGATTGCGCCGCTTCGGCGCGGTGCGCCGCGAGGAACTGGTCGACGGCGGCCGGGTTGGTGCTGACCGGCGTCGTCACTTGGGCGGGCTGGCTCGGCGGCTGGCTCGTGCTCGCCACCGGGGGCTGCGGCGCCGGAGCCGGCGTCGCGGCGTACTGGCTGCTCCAGGCGTCGAAGGCGGTGCGGTCGGACCCGAAGCTGACGGTCACCGATCCCGCGCCCTGATTAATCTTGTAGTCCTTGGCGGCGTCGAGCTCGATCACCACGCGGACCACGTCGGGCTTGTACTGCGCGTAGCGGACGTTCTTCACGCCCCCGCGGTTCTGCCCGTCGTACAGGACGGTGGGGCCCGTGAGCCGCGCCCCCTGCAGGTCGAGCACCAGGCGCGACGGATTGGTCAGGGTGAAATCCTGGACCTGGATCGCGCCACGGAGATCGATCACGACGGAGACTTTTCCGGCCGCGGGGAGCACGCTCACCGCCCGGACTTCGCCGTCACCGACGCCGGTGGCCGGCAGAATGGGGGCTGCGGCGACCAGCAGGCCGGCAGCAAGGGCAGCGATGCGGTTCATTGACTCTCCTCCGGCTTGGAAAGCGACAGGGTCTCCTGCCGCTCGAATCCGAATTCCTGCACGGTAAACGTGACGTCGCGCGGACGGATCTGCGCGACCTTGAGGCGGCCCAGGACTTCTCCGGGCTTCACCTGGTAGCGTTTCTGCGTGGCGATGTCCCGGAGCACGGCGACGCTGCGGCCGGGGTACTGTCCGTCGAAGTAGATGGCCAGGAGTTTCAGGTCCGCAAAGAGCGGCCGCACGTCCCCGTTCCGGAGGAGCGACGCGAAGGGATCGCGACCGGCCCCTTCGTACGTGAACACCTCGCGCAGGAGCGTCGTCGACGTCGAGCCCGTGTCTTTGGCCGCGGCCCGGGCCGGCGTGCTGTCCTTCTTCGCGGGCGGCGTCTGCGCCGAGAGCGGCAGCGCGGCGAGCATCAGCAGCCCGAACGTCCGAGTCATGGTCATGGTGCCCCTCCCTGCTTCGGAGGCGCCGCGGCGGCAGGCTTCCTGGCCGGCGCCGGCGGTGCCGCCGCTTTCACGAAGGTCCGGAGCGTGAGATCGGCCTGCAGGAGTCCACCCAGCGTGTCGCCGAGCAGCTTCATCACGTTCGCGGTCGCGGGCTTCAAGCTCACGTTCTGCGGCACCACGATCCGCGGCATGCTGGCGATGTCGGCGAAGAACTCGCCCAGCTGATCGTAGTGGCCGTACACCGACAGCTTGTACTGATAGGTGTCGAACGGAGACCCGCGGTCCACGCTGGCCGGGGAGAACTGCTGCTGCGTCACGCCCCGGATCTTCATCTTGTTGGAGATGTCGTCCAGCAGGTTCGGCACGTCGTTCTTTTCCGGCACCAGTTGGCGCATCAGGACCAGATCGGCCGCGTACTCGTCGGCCCTCCGGCGCAGATCCTCCACCGAGCCGTTGGCGAGATCGGCCTTGGCCTTGTCGACCACCGTCGAGAGACTGTCGTACTTGTGAGACAGCGCATCGATCGCGTCGGAGGCCGGCGAATGGACGTAGGAGTAGTACGCATAGCCGCCGCCCAGCGCGAGAATCACCAGGATCAGCATGATCTGCGAGCGTTGATCCTTCGGAAGGCCGAGGGCCATGGGCTACCTCACCGACTGCACGAGCGGAACCGTGCGGATGAAGACCGAGTCGGCCTGCCGGTACTTGAAAGACACCGCGAATGCGGTCACGGGCCGGTCGAACTCGATCACGGTCTGTGACGTCGCGGGCGTGACGTCCGTGATCCAGGGCGACGCCGCGAGCTGGCGCAGGAAGGTCGTGTACGCCTGGATGTCCACGGTGTGGCCGTTCAGCGTGACGTTCACCGTGTTGACCGCGGCCGCCGAATCTTCGGCTGACGGCCGCTGCGCGGCGGCCGCGCCCGCACCCGTGGACGTCGGCACCACCGGCGCACTGGCCGTCTGTTGCATATCCTGGAGCCACGTGTAGGGTGGCAGCGCCTTGGTGATCTGATCCATGAGATGCGGCCACACGAAGCGCTGGCCGTCGATATGCCGGATCACGTTGATCTGGACCACCAGGGAGTCGCGCCGCTTTTCCTGCGCCCGCTTCTCCGCGATGTAGGTGCTGTACCGGTCCGCCTCGTGCTGCTCGGTCGTCACGCGGTTCTCGAGCAGGGCCTTCTTGGCGGAATCGAAGAAGAAGAGCGCGAGCGCCCCGCCGCCGATCAGCACCCAGGCCACCACGGCCGAGATGAGCCAGGGGTCCTTGATGCTGGCCAGCAGATTCTTGAAGTCGGGGAGCTTGATCTTCGACCCCCCGCCCGCCGTCTTGCGCTTCTGTCCCGGTAAGAGATTGACTTCGATCATGCAGCGCGCCTCAGTGCCAGCCCCACGGAGAGCATGAGAAGGGGAGCGATCTCATCCACCAACACCGTCTCGAAGGCCTCCTGGCGGTAGGCCAGCCGCTGAATCGGGCTCGCCAGCTCGACCGGGACCTTGAGCCGCGAGGCCAGGGCCTCGTTCAGCCCAGGAACCCGCGCGCCGCCACCCGAGGTGTAGACCCGGGCCAGACCGCCGGCGGACCGGGACGCGCTGGCCAGGAAGGCCGCCGCCCGCTCGACACCGACCGAGATCTCTTCACCGCGCTGTTCGACGTAGGAGGCGAGGTCCGCACTCTGAACCGCGCCGGTTACCGCTTTTTCGGAGTCTTCCGCGGACAGCCCCTTCTCGCGCTGGAGGTCCTCGCGGAAGCGCCGCGTGCCAACGGAGAGGTCCCGGGTCAGGACGGGGACCCCGTCCTCCAGGATGTTCACGTTGGTGACTTCATGGCCGATATTGACCAAACCGACCACCCCGTTCATCGCGTCGGGGTGGTTCAGCTCGAAGGCGTTGTGAATGGCGAACGCATCGACATCGATGACGGCCGCTTGCAGTCCCGCCTCGGTCAGGAGGGAGACCCGGCTTTCGACCAGCTCGCGTTTGGCCGCGACCAGCAGGACGTTCATCTGGAGCCCCTCGGCATTGGGGTCCAGGATCTGGAAGTCCAGCTCCACGTTCGCCATGTCGAAGGGCACGTGCTGCTCGGCTTCCCAGCGGATCACCTCGCGGGCGTCCGCCTCCTTCATCCGGTCCATCTGGATCTTCTTGACGATCACGTCGCGGCCCCCGACGGCCGTCACGACGGATTTTTGCTTGACGCCGGCGGTCGAGAACAGACCCCGAATGGCCTCGGCCACGATGCCAGGGTCCATGACCTCGCCTTCGACGATGGCGTCGGTCGCGACCTCAGTAGTGGCCACTTTGACCAGCTCGGGTTCCGACCCGGAATGGTCGACGACCACCAGCTTGATGATGCCGGAGCCGACATCGAGGCCAACCGAGGTTTTTTTGCCGCCCAAGAAGCCGAAGAGCGCCATAGTCGCCTTGAGTTAGTGACAGAGGTGGCAAGGGCAAACTACAGTATGGTTCACCCCTTATCCTGTCAAGCCTCGAAGGTACTTTAGGCAAATCAAACAACCTTCGGACTGGCCGATACTTAACCCATCTGACTTAGCCTAGTCCATGACATGCGCCTCAGCTTCCTGGGCGTTCCAAATCGAGATAACACGTTGTCGACGATGGCTTTAGAGTACGTTATGCGCATGGTACTGTCGCCAGTTGCCGCTATGAATGTCACGACACTGCCGTATAAATGCACGCTCGGCGGGCCATTCCCAGACACCATCAAGGCCCCACGGACCAAAACCACCCCTTTGAACGTCACCGGACCCCTTAGGGTGACGTTTCCGTCGACCAGCAGCACGCCGCTCCCATCGCCCCCCCTGAGCTCCATATCCCCTCGAACGTGGATTACGCCGTCCGCAGGGCCACTCGGCAGAGATCCGTAGCTCCCGCCCGGGAGAGTCTGCTCTGCCGCTGCGGCAACGCGACCCAAGTCCAGATCCCCAGTCAGTCCCGGGCCGCTCGCCAGGGAGTCGACCGCGCCTTCGATGATGGCCCCCGGACCGAGGGTGACGTGACCACCGGAAACGAGCCCGGCTTCCGGGAACGCTGGCGGGCGCAGGTGAACGAGCAATCCCACACCCCCTCGCTCCACCAAGAAGAGGCCGCCCCCCAAGGGCGTTGCAGCTCGCGCATCCCACGACTCGAGGGCGTGGGCGATTTCGACCTCCGCCGCTCCCACAGCCTGCACCTGCGAGACCGCACGCTCCGTCAGTCGGGTCTCATTCAGGAGGAATAGGGACCCCGCCCCCGTCAGGGCCAGCGAGACGACCAACATGAGAATAGCCGATAGTAGAGACATGACACCTCGAAATGCGGTAACGAAGTTCACTAACACCCGGCGTAAGCCGGGGGTCGACAGCATCAGGGTCGCGCGTTATTCCGCAGAGAGACCCAGCGCACGGCGCTGTCCACTAACGGCGCCGTCACGCCCCGTCTCGTCACCGGCTCAGCGCTCTGCATCCGGATGCGCACCAGAACCGCGGTCACAGCCCGCGGCACGCCCGTGGGCGCGCCCGACGAATCAAAGAACGAGAAGAGGAGGCCTGCAGCCACGAGTGGTCCCGCGATCGGTTGGAGACCGCCGCCGTCTCGCACGCCGATGTAATACGCTCCATCGGATGCCCGATACGACCGATAGGTCACCACTTCGAAGGCTCTGACCGGCGTGGTGACGGAGTCGGGACAGGACACTCGACTGGGCGTGGACGTGACCACATCGGTGCGCCACGCCGAGTCGGGAGACGAGTACACCAGAAGCGAATCCCCCACCGCGAAATCCCGCACGCCGAACGCCAGATCCCTTCGAAGCCGCAGCGGGGAAGTCGGTAGACCGCACACACCGGAGAACGCCCGTTCTGCCCGGATCCTGATGGAGTCCGCGCCCAGCGCGAGGATGTCTCCGTCGGCCGCATCCAGGCCCCACAGCTCGGCCGAGAGGATGTCCCCAGCGGTCCGCAGATTGTCGCTCAGGTCGGCGCGCTGGCCGAGCTCCCGATAGAGGCGCTCTTGCGTGAGCATGACGCGGCCGACGCCGGCCATCACGACGGCCAACAGCCCGAGGGCGAGCACCAGCTCGAGGACCGTGAACCCCTGGTTCTTCAAAGGCATGGCACCGCACCCTCGACGGTGAAGCGCCGATTGTTGGACCGCACGCTGTCCACGACGTATCGCAGGGACCCTTGGACCTCCACGGTCCACGACTCTTCCCCGCGGGATCCACTCGCTCCAGCCAGCATACCACACGCCCGGCCCCGCAGAGAGTCGACCGTCACCCCTGCGCGGGCCGCCGCCTCGGTGCTCAAGCGCCCCCGCACCATCGCGCGGTGAGCGCCATCCGCGGCCGCTGCGAGACCCAGAACGCCCATCGCAAGTATGACGATGGTGACCATCACCTCGACGAGAGACACGCGCTCGTGATTGGCACGTCCTGTGCCGCGAATGAAGTCGGGAACCTGGGCCGAGTTGAAAAACGGAGGTGCACGTATTTGCTGCGGCACTACGCGAGGGCCATGCAGGCCATTGCAGAGTTACTCGAGTCCGTGCCTCGCAATCTTATAGAAGAGCGTGCGGAGGCTGACCCCCAGACGCGTCGCCGCCTCGCGGCGGTTTCCGCCCGCCGCCGCCAACGCCTCGGCGATCGCCGTCCGTTCAGCCACGTCGAGCGTCTCCCGTAACGTGGGCGACGTCCCCCCAGGTGTCGCGCCCGCAGTGGCTGGCTGAGACCCGCGCGGCTTCGCGGCCCGGAAGTCCTCCGGCTCGAGGATCTCATGATCCGAGAGCACGCCGGCCCGTTCGATGGTGTGCTCCAGCTCCCGAGCGTTGCCCGGCCACCCTTGTGCGGCCAGCCAGCCGACCGCCGCCGCCGAAAGCCCGATGCGACGTCCGAGCCGCTGGCCGGCCAGTCGGGCGAAGTGGTGAGCCAGCGCCGGGATGTCCTCCGGGCGCTCTCGCAGGGGCGGCAGGTGGATGGCGACGACATTCAGGCGATAGAGCAGATCCTCGCGAAAGCTCCCCGACGTGGCGTCGGCCTCGAGGTCCCGCGCCGTGGCGGCCAGGACCCGCACGTCCACCTTCCGGGTGCGCTCATCCCCGACCCGCCTGATTTCCCCCTCCTGCAGGACCCGGAGGAGCTTGGACTGAAGCGGCAGCGGCATATCGCCGATCTCATCCAGCAGCAGGGTCCCGCGCTCGGCCTGCTCGAAGAAGCCCGGCTTATCGGCCACCGCCCCCGTGAACGCGCCCCGTACGTGGCCGAAGAGCTCGGATTCAAGGAGGGATTCGGGGATGGCGGCGCAATTGATCCCGATGAAGGGCCCCCCCGACCGGGGAGACGCGCGATGGATGGCGCGAGCCACCACTTCCTTCCCCGTCCCGCTCTCGCCGGTGATCAGCACGGTGGTCTTGTGAGCGGCCACCCGCGCGATCAAGTCGAGCACGCCGCGGAGGGCCGGGCTCTCAGCCACCATCCCGCCCGCCGGGACGGTGCCCGCCTCCATCCCGTCCACGCGGGCTTGGAGGCGCGCGACGTCGTACCGCAGCCGCTCCCGCTCCTCAGCCTTTTTCAGCGTGAGAATCACCTCATCGGGCCGGAAGGGCTTGGGCAGGTAGTCGTACGCCCCTTCCTGCATGGCGGCGATCGCCGCGTCTTCCCGTCCATAGGCACTCATCATCACGACGAGACCGGTGCCGCCTCTCTCTTGATACGCCCTGAGGAATCCGATCCCGTCCAACTCCGGCATGCGCACGTCGCAGAGCAGGAGATCGAACGGCTCGGCGAGCGCGCGCTCCAGGCCTTCACGCCCATTCCGCTCCGACACGACTTCGTAACCGGCGCCCGAGAGCAGGAGACCCAGTGACTGCCGAAGGCCGGGCTCGTCGTCGACGATGAGGACCCGCGGGGAGGGGGGGCTCATTCGCGCACCTCGGGAAGGAACAGCTTGAACGCGGCGCCCCCTTCCCGCGCCTGCTCCACCCACACCAGCCCGCCCATGTCGAACACGGTTCGCTGGACGATTGCGAGCCCCAATCCCGTGCCCCGCCCCGGCTCCTTGGTCGTGTAGAAGGGCTCGAACACCCGGACCCGGTCCTCACGGGGCACGCCGGGACCGCCATCCGCCACGAAGACCAGTGCGCCGACCGCTCCGGCATCGAGCTCCGGAACTGAGGGGAGCGACGGCCTGCGCTGGTGAGCCCGCGTGAACGTTCGCGTGCCGGAATCGGTGGAACGGCGGGGAGCGAGGCCCACCTCCTCGGGATCGAAGTGCCAGCGGCACACACCGAGGATGACGGGACCCTTTTCCGGCACGGCATCCACGGCGTTGAGCAGGAGGTTGACCAGCGCCTGCTCCAGGGCGTGGGCCCGCCCGCGCACTCGGGGAAGCTCTGAACCGATGTCGAGGCGCGGGTGGCATTTCTTGAACGCCCCTTGTGCGTTCATCAGCTGGTATGCGGCGTCCGCCACGGCCGCGACGTCGAGGGACTGGACGGCTTCGTCTTTGGGGCGGGCGTACTCCAGGAGCCCCCGGACGATCTTGTCGATCCGCTCGAGCTCCCGGGTCATTCCCGCGACGATCTCTGGGTCCCCGCCCCGGCGCCGCTGGACCTCCAGATAGGTACCGATGGCACCGAGGGGATTGCCGATCTCGTGGGCGAGGCCGGCGGCGAGGAGCCCGACGCTCGCAAGCTTCTCGGTCCGTACCAGCTGACTCTGGGCGTCGAGCAGGCGATCGGTCATGCGGTTCAACCGCTCGCCCAGGGTGGTGAAGTCCCGGGTCTCCGCATCGGGAGCGCGGGCGGCCAGGTCTCCCGAGGCGACGGCGTCAGCCACGCTCATCAGGCGCTCGACGGGCCGGAGGACATGCCGGCTCACGATGTAGCGGCCGAAGACGATGAAAATCCCGATGTCCACCGCGACGGTCACGAGCACGAGTGGGAGGAGCTGGCCGGACGTAAGGCCGGCGGTCAGGTCCTGCAGCACGAGAATGCTCGCCACTCCGAGGAGGAGTGCCGCAGCCGCCAGAAACGCAAGATTGAAGAGGAGCTCGGTCTTGAGCGAGGGCTTGCCCACCCGGGGAATAGGCAGAAAAAAAGAGCGGCGGGGAAGTCCCCGCCGCTCCTGTAACACTGCTACGAAAGGCTTACTGGCAGACCGGCGCGCCCTCAGCACTGGCCGACGTCGCGGGTGCGGTCGGCGTCACGGCGCCGATGTAGATCGCGCAGGACGTCGGGGTGTTCAGGTTCGTGATGCTCGCGG
>DATBCM010000294.1:0-2187 GCA_036270455.1 Gemmatimonadales bacterium
AATGCCGAATTCGGTGTCCCAACTCTGCGCCGACAGTGGTGCGGCGAGCAGCAGGGCACCGATTGCCATCAGATAGACCTTGCGCACACGTCCCTCACGTGGTTGAAAGGAGTCGGTTTCCCGGAGGAACGCCCCGGGGAATCGTGAGGGGATGTTAAAGGAGATGGGCCGGTCGGCTGTGCGCTGGATCACATTTTCCATGTGATCTGTTGCAAACACACAGCTAACCGGCCCTCCCAGACCCTAATAGCGAGGCGTCAGGCGACTACTTGAGCGGCATCATCATCCCGACGTTCACGCCGAACGCCGAGCTCGGGGGGACCCGTCCGCCACCGAGCGCAGAGCCATGGGCACGCTGGGCATTCACCCCGTAACTGGCTTCCACTCGCCCGTTCAGGGCACCAGACAGGTGGAAGCGGTAGCCCCATGCCGCGGAAAGGCCGGCCACTCCGGTGATCGCTTTTCCGTTGGACGTGTTTTTTACAAAGTGGAACTGCGGGCCCAGCGCGCCATACCACCGCTCGCCGAAGGCCAGGTCCACCCTCGGCGCCAGCTGGAAGGTGGCAATCGTAGTCGTGTTCGCGCGGAGGTTTTGCGCGTCCACGCCCACTTCCGCCGCTAGCCGGTCGTTCAGCGGGAAGATGGCGAACAGCGACGGGGCCGACGGCACCGCGACGATCCCCGCGTAGGACGACGCACCCGCACCGGGGAAGGAGAATACGCTCACGTCCGGGCCGCCCACGATGTGCGCATCAGTGTAACCAGCCGAGACGCCGAGCTCGGGCATCCAGGCGCCGTGCCGGGCCGGTGTCGCTCCGCGGCGACCTGCGGGTGCGGGTCGCTCCGTGAGGGGTGTCGAAACGCCGAACAGCACCGAGTACACGTTAAACGGCGGAGCCGGTTGCGACTTCTTGACGGTGACGGCCTGAACCTCGATGCGTCCGTTGAGCTGCGGGCCCAAGTGCAGACGGAACCCCGCGGCGGCTTCCAATCCGAGCTGGAAGTGCGGGTACCCGGCCCCCAAGGCGGCGCCGGACGAGGTATAGCGGCTGTACAGGCCAAGCGCCCCGTAGAACTGCCTGTTGATAGCGTAGTCGGCGCGGAGGCTCAGGGTGGCGAGGTTGGCGACCGCCACATTTCCCAGCCCGGCCTGCTGGACGAAACTCAGGCCCGGTTCGATCGCGATCTTCTCGTTCATCGGGAAGATGGCGAAGGCCGCGTTGGTGGTGGGGTAGATGCTGATGATCTGCGACGTCGGGATGCCGTAGACGTCGATCATGCTGTTCGAGCCGTGGGCGCCGGTCAGCTTGAAGCGGCTGAACCCGCCCTGGATTCCGAACTCGGTGTCCCAACTCTGTTGGGCAGCAGCAGGAGCCGCCAAGAGGAGGCCACCCAAGGCCAGCAGATGGAGCTTTCTCACACGTCCCTCGCGTGAAGTAAGTGGTCCGGAGGGCGGAAGCCCACCGGGCGTATGGTGGCGTGACGATGCCGCCGGTGGGCAGAGCCGGCTGTGCGCCACATCACCGGAGGCGTGTGAAGGACGGCAGGACTCCCGCTTGCGGCGCGGGCTGGGTATCTTGTGAATGAGTTCACAAGCACCCTGTAATCCTTCGGAGGAAGCGAACGATGCGTTTGACTGCTCTGGCCGCGCTCGTGGCGCTGGGCGCCGCGGCGTGCGGTGGTGGTGACAAGAATGCCAACGCGGCTCCTGCGGCGGCGACGCCCGCGGCGGCGACCCCCGCGATGACCCCGTCGGCTGCCCCGGCCGGCCCCGTGGTCGAGGTGAAGATGACGGGGAACGGCACCAGCCAGGCGGCGTTCGAGCCCAAGACGCTGACGATCGCCCCCGGCACCACGGTCCGGTTCGTCAACGTGGTCGGTGGCCCGCACAACGTTTCGTTCTTCAAGGATTCGATCCCGGCCGGTGCCGAGGTGGTATTGAACGCCGCTATGGCCAACCGGATCGACAACCTCGAAGGCGCGCTGCTCGTCAACGCCAACGACCACTATGACGTGTCGTTCGCCGGCGCTCCTGAAGGCGTCTACAAGGGGTTCTGCTTGCCCCACCAGGCGCTGGGGATGAGGATCGCGATCACGGTCAAGAAGTAAGGACCGCCGCAGTCTGCAACATGCCGGCCCCGGGGGATTCCCCCGGGGCCGGTGTATGTTTCGGGACCTGATGAACCC
>DATBCM010000295.1:0-3523 GCA_036270455.1 Gemmatimonadales bacterium
GATCGATCCCGGTGTACTTCGTCCACGTGACGAGGTTCCGGCCCGCAACGCGCACGTCGATGGCCCTGAAGCCCAGGGCGCGCGACACCCAGTCCTCGGAAAAGGTGTAGGCGATGGCGATCTCCCGGAGCTTCACGTAGCCCGCGGGCTCGATGAACTGCGCCGAGGGACCGGTGAAGCCCGAACCGAGACCGCCGACGTACCAGGTGCTATCGCTGATGTACACCGGTTTGCCCACGCCCGGGCCCGCGTACGTGAACTGCGGATAGAAGTCCTTGCCGAAGGTCCGGTTGACGTTCCGGACCAGCGTGTTGGCGGAGGTGCCGTAGAACGTCAGCGCCCCCTTCGTGCCGTTCCACATCTGGCCGCCGTGCTTGATGTCCAGGAGGCCCGAGAAGGTCCACCGCTTGAAGTGGACCGACGTCTGCACGCTGCCGCTCCAATCCGGATAGGGATTCGCGATGGGGCGGAGCTGTCCGTCCTCGAGGGGGAATCCGTTCGGCGCCAGGTAGACCGCGCCTTGGGGCGCGCTCCCGCACTGGGCGTCGATGCTGCCGTACTTCGCAGAGACGATCCCCCGGCCACAGCGTACGAAGTCGGTGCCGCGCAGTTCCCCCAGCGGGTACCCCACGAACGCCCCACCCTGGGGATCGGTGAATCCCGATCCGGGGATGGTCACGAAGTCCACCCCACGAAGCGCCGCCACCCAGTTGTCGTTCGTGCCCCACTGGAATCCCATGTTCCAGGCGAGGTCGGGAGTCTCGACCGGCCTGACGTTCAGGCTCAGCTCGTAGCCGACGTTGCGAATGGTGGCGGCATTTTGCGCCTGGAGGCTGTAGCCGCTGGACGGCGCCAGGGGCGTGAGAAAAATCACGTCCGTGGACTTCTGGTTGTAATAGGTGAAGTGCGCGTCGATCATCTGATTCCGGAACAAGCCGAGGTCGACCCCACTCTCGAACTCGCCGGTCCGCTCGGGCCGCAGGCTGTCCTGGCCTTTCACTCGACCCGAATACACACCTCCGAACCCGCCCTGCGTCGGCGTGACACTGGGGCCCCACCCGCCGTCCCCGAACGCCCCCGTGGTGAAGCTGTTGAGCGTCTGATAAACGTTCGGCTCTTTCCCGGACTGCCCGTACGCGACTCGCGCCTTCCCGTAGGACAGAAACGACAGGGGCTGCACCAGGAACTTGAACATGCTGTTGTCCTGGTTCAGGTACTTCGTGAACTCCCAGGCCACGCTGGCCTTGGGGAACCAGTTGCGGCGCTCGGACGCGCCGAAAGTGGATGAGCCGTCATTCCGGAGCCCCGCGGACAAGTACAGCTGGTCGTAGAGGTCAGCCTCCGCTTGCCCGTAGAACGACAGGGTGTGCACGATGCTCTGATTGTTGTCCGGAGGGAGACGATCCACGGTGTTCGTCAGCGAAAAGGGAGCCGGGGCGATCAGGCCGTTGCCGGTCACGAAGAGGTCCCGGTCATCACGGTCGTTCAGGTTGCTCCCGAGCACCAGGGTGCCGCCGAAGTCGGGGCTGAACGCGTGTTGGCCGGTCGCAATCAGGTTCTGGTCGATCTGGAGATGCTTCAAGTCCACGGTGGTGACCTGGCCGGTCGGAAACGACGAGCTGGATTGCGCCAGCGCCTCGAGGCGTTCGTCGTTCGAATAGTCGAGACCGACCAGCTCTTCGATCTTGAGCCAGCTTTGGGGAAGCCAACTCACACTGGCATTCCCGAACACGCGCCCGACCCGGCTGGTGGCGTCGTCATCGTTGATCACGAAAAACGGATTGTCGTAGCCCCGGCTCAGTGTGGCCGAGTTGGCGGCGGGCAGCGGATACCGGTAGGAACGCTGCAATCCCGTGACCGGGTCGAGAAAGGGCAGGTTGTTGAACGTCGGAGAGGTACGAAGCGCGCCGAGCAGCAGGCCACTCACATTCGAGCCCCGCTCCAGGAAGGCGCCGCGGCTGTCGGCGTAGGCGACATTCCCTGCGATAGTCAGATTGTCGAGGAGTTTGTGGGACGCCTTGAGCCGGGCCGACGCCCGCTGGAAGTGATTGTTGGGACCGAGGAGCTCTCCCGCGTCGTGCATGTACTCGCCGTTGATATAAAACAGGGTCCGGTCGTCCCCGCCGGACACCGTCAGGTCGTTGTCGGCGATAAGGCCGGTCCGGAACAAGTCGTTCCAGTGATCGTAGGTCGGTGTGCCC
Organism: Gemmatimonadales bacterium; assembly: GCA_036270455.1. Lineage (GTDB taxonomy): Bacteria > Gemmatimonadota > Gemmatimonadetes > Gemmatimonadales > GWC2-71-9 > 40CM-2-70-7. The sequence continues at coordinate 2,202 of DATBCM010000295.1, forward strand.
GGGGCGACGGTGGGGCCCCAGCTTCCGGATGCGGCAAAGCAGCCCACGGTGCTGCACGTCCCCGAAACCCCCTTTGTCCCCTGGCCATACTGCCGCTGGAGGGGGACCCCGTTCGTGGCAGTGAGGGTCTGCACTTCGCTCCGGAAGGTTGTCCGCGTGGGTCCGGGCTGGCCGTTTTTCGTCGTGATGAGGATGACGCCCTGCCCCGCACGGGCACCGTAAATCGCCGCCGCGGAAGGACCCTTCAGGATCTCGACGTTGGCGATGTCGGAAGGGTTCAGATCGATGGCGCGGTTCGAGGCGACGGTGCTCCCGGTGTTGCCGCCCGTCGTGGTCGTCGAGTTGTCGATCGGCGTGCCGTCCACCACGATGAGAGGCTGGCCCGAACCGTTGATGGTGTTCAAGCCGCGAATCCGGATGAATGACGAGGCGCCCGGATCCCCCGCGCTGCCGACCACGTCGACGTTGGGCGCCTTCCCGGCCAGCGCTTCCACCACGTTCATCTCACTCGAGCGCTGGATCTGAGTCGAGTCCACGGCGTTCCGGACGCTGCCCAGCTTCTGCGCCTCCGTCACCATGCCGGCCCCGGTCACCACCACTTCCCCGAGCTGCAGGGGGTTCACCCCCAGGGCGAAGTCGTGGGTGATAGTCCCGGAAGCGAGGGTGATGGTATCGGTGCGCACGCGGTAGCCGACGAGGCGGGCCAGGAGCGTTACCTGCTGGCCCTGCACCCGCGCGGCGGGCACCAGAATCACGTAGACGCCGTTGTCGCGCGTCACCGTGCCGAGCGCGAGCGAGGGAATGCGCACCTCGGCGTAGGCGAGCGGCACGCCGGCGTCGCTCGTCACCCTCCCGGTCACCGTGACCGGTGCCTGCGCGTACGCGGCGCGCCCCGCCAGCGCGGCGGCCGCCGCGAGGGTGAGCAACCCACGAAGTGTCCTGGTCATGGTCCCTCCCTCAGGGACAAGAAGTGAACGCCCGCCGCGCCCTGACCTGCGGGCGCGGCGCCGCCACCCCCCACCGGGGCACGCCGCTCTGCTTCCTGTATGGGCTGCGTTGAAACGCGACCGCGCGCCTAACGGCTAGGGAAGACACGCGGGCGTCTGACGGCCTTGGATCATGCCGCGGCGTTTGGGCCGCAACAGCCGTCTTCGGAGCAAACCTCGCGCCGCGTCGCGCCAGATTGTCACTGTATCGCGCGCGCTCCGCCCGTCGCGCGGACGCCCATGGCTGGGGCGCGAGACGGAGCCGGGACGACCTTGGAGGCCTGGAGGTTGCAACGCGGGGGCCAGGGGTCTTGTGCCTTGACCCCCGACCCCCGG
>DATBCM010000296.1:0-2115 GCA_036270455.1 Gemmatimonadales bacterium
CTCGAGCAGGGACTTCTCCGGGGTGCTCTTGGTCACCTCGGCGAAATCCGAGACCGATCGGAAACGGGTGGCCGGCGTCACCGGCTTGAATTGACGGATGCCCATATCAGCCCTCGAAGACCTGGATCGCGTCGCCCTCACGGAGGGTCACGATCGCCTTCTTCCACGCGGGACGGCGCCCCTGCGTCCGCCCGTAGGTGCGGCGCTTGGCGCGCACCACCAGGGTCCGGACGTCGGTCACGCTCACCTTGAAGAGCACCTCGATGGCCGACTTGATCTCCGGCTTCGTGGCGTCTTTCCGCACCTCGAACGCGTATTCCTTGCGCGCCTGGTAGGCTTCCGACGACTTCTCGGTCACCACGGCGCGGACGATGGTCGTCAGATAATCAGACATCGGCGTGCTCCGTTCCGCTCAGCGCCTGGAGCTCGACGACGACGGTGTCCGACCAGAGGATCTCGTACGCCGTCGCATCGGCGAAGGGCAGCACGCGGACCGTCGGGATATTGCGGCCCGAGAGGTACACGTTGTGCGCCGTGGCCGCTCCGGCGGTCAGCATCAGCACTTTCTTCTCGCCCACGCCGAGCTTGTCCAGGAGCTGCGCGAACGACTTGGTGCTGGGCTTCTCGTAGCTGAGCGTGTCCACCACCAGCAGGGCGCCTTCGCGGGCCCGCGCGTTCAGCGCCGACTTCTTGGCCAGCTGGCGCACCTTCTTCGGAATCCCCATCCGGTAATCCCGGGGGTGGGGCCCGAAGGCGACGCCGCCATGCCGCCAGTGCGGGGCGCGGCTCGAGCCCTGACGGGCCCGGCCGGTGCCCTTCTGCCGCCACGGCTTCTGGTTACCGCCAGTCACGAAGTGCCGGGTCTTGGTCTGATGCGTGCCCTGGCGCTGGTTCGCGAGGAACGTGATCACGGCCTGGTGCAGCACCGGCTCGTTCACGGTCCCATCGAACAGGGTTTCCGGTAAGCTGACGGCTTTCGACTGCTTCGCGCCGGCGGCCGAGTAGTGCGGGGCCTCAATCATGGCGGCTCCGGCCTCCCTGCTTGCGGACGGTGAGCAGGCCGTTCATGGGTCCCGGCACCGCGCCGCGCACAAAGAGGAGATTGCGCTCGGCGTCCACCCGGACGACGATGAGGCCGAGCTCGGTGAAGCGGCGCGCGCCCATGTGGCCCGGCATCCGCTTGCCCTTGATGATCCGCGACGGATCGGTTCCCGGCGCAATGGAGCCGGGCTTCCGGTGCCGCGTGTTGCCGTGCGTGGCCGGGCCGCCGTGGAAATGATGGCGGTGCACCACGCCCTGGAACCCGCGACCCTTGGTGACGCCGGTGACCTTGACCCGGTCCCCGGCCGCGAAGATCGCCACCGTCACCGCCTCGCCCGCCTTGGGGGGCTCGCCGCCGACCGGGAAGCTCTCGATCCGGCGGGGCTGGACCTCGACGCCTGCCACCTTCACATGGCCGAGGACCGCCTTGGTGGACCGCTTGGCCTTCTTGGCGCCGAAGCCGAGCTGCGCCTGGGTGCCTTTCACCTGCACCACGGCACACGGGCCGGCTTCGATCACGGTCACGGGCACGTGGGCGCCTTCTGCATTGAAGAGGCGCGTCATTCCCAGTTTTCTTCCGATCAATCCGTTCATGGCTTCCTCTACTCGACTTTGATCTCGACGTCGACGCCGGCGGGGAGATCGAGCTTGGTCAGCGCGTCCACCGTCTGCGACCGCGAGTCGAGGATGTCGATGAGCCGCTTGTGCGTCTTGAGCTCGAACTGCTCGCGGCTCTTCTTGTCGATGTGCGGGCTCCGGAGCACCGTCCACAGCTGCCGCTTGGTGGGCAGCGGGATGGGGCCCGACACCTGCGCGCCCGTCTTCTCGGCCGTGCGGACAATGTCCGCGGCGGCCTGATCGATCAGCGCGTGGTCGAAGCTCTTGAGTCGAATCCGGATCTTTCCGGCCATGGAGACTTCTCCGTTACTGCTTGATCTTGGTGACGACGCCGGCGCCGACCGTCCGGCCACCTTCCCGGATCGCGAAGCGCAGGCCCTCTTCCATCGCGATCGGCGTGATCAGCTCGATCGCCATCTTCGTGTTGTCTCCCGGCATCACCATCTCGACCCCCGC
>DATBCM010000297.1:0-2122 GCA_036270455.1 Gemmatimonadales bacterium
TTCCTGTCCACGCTTCCGCTCTCCGGGCCGGTGCTGGTCGCATGAGTGGCGTCATGTTCTCGGTGCGGGTGATGGTGACGCCGGTGTGGGATCAGGTGTCCCTTCCCGTCGAGCAGGGCACCAGCGTCGGCGAGATCAAGAAGCGCGCGTTGACCGAGGCTACCGGGCGGCAGGACCTCGTATTGCCGGACTACGTGGTGAAGTACCGCGGGGCAGAGGTGCTGGATGAGTCGCAGACGCTCGCTGCGCTGGGCGCTGGCGCGAACGCTCCGTTCATCGTCCTTCCCGCGCGGCGCCAACCGGTGCGATGATCCCTTCGGGGCGGTGGGGAGGACTCGCCACCTGCGCGGCGATCGGATTCCTCCTCCTCGACGCTCTGTTGCTCGGGTACGGCGCCATCACCTTCCACCGGGTTTCGCTGGGAGTGGGTGGCGCTCTTTGTTTTCTCCTCGCAGCGCTGGTGTTCTACGCCTGGCTCAAGTACCGGCGCATTCTCGCGGAGCTGACCGCCGCCCGCCGGGACATGCGGCATGAAGTCGAGGAGCTGCGCGAGCTGATCCGCCGTCATCCGTCGTAAGCCCGTGCCCAAGATCCCCGTCAGCTATCACCCGGCGACCCGTCTGCACAACCCCGGCGCCGGTCACCCCGAGCGTCCCGACCGGATCATCGCGGTGCTGGACGCGCTTCGCGATCCCGCGCTCGCCCCGAAAATCGATGCCCGGCAGGCGACGCCGGCTACCCTCGAGCAAGTGCTCGCGGTGCACACGCAGGGACTCGTCGATCGGTTGATTGCGCTCGACGCGGCGGGCGGTGGCCCCGTCGACGCGGACACGTTCCTCGCGCCCCGCTCCTGGGAATCAGTGCTCGCGTCCGCGGGAGTGGCTATCGACGCAGTGACGCGCGGTCTCGAAACGGGGACCGCGTTTGGGGCGACCCGTCCCCCTGGGCATCACGCCCTGGCCGATCGGGCCATGGGATTCTGCTTCGTGAACAACGTGGTCGTTGCGGCGCGGCACGCGCAGTCCCTGGGCCGGCAACAGGTGTTGATCGTCGACTGGGACGTGCATCATGGGAATGGGACGCAAGGATTGATCGAGCGCGACCCCAGCATCCGCTACGTGTCGATGCATCAGTATCCCTGGTATCCGGGCACCGGCGCGGCGCACGAACGCGGGGTCGGCAACGTCTTCAACGTTCCCCGCGATCCGGGGCTCCCCCGCGCCGCGTACGTGCGCGATTTGCTCGCCGCGGTGGACCAGGCCTGTGCCGGCTGGATCCCCGACCTCTGGCTGATTTCCGCCGGCTTCGACTCCCTGAATGGCGACCCGTTGGGCGGCTTCACGCTCGAACCCGAGGATCTGGCGGCGTGGACCGCGGCGTTTCGGGAGCGAGCGGGAATGGCGCCGGTCGTGGCCGTGTTGGAGGGCGGCTACCGGACCGATCTGCTCGCCGCCGGCACGCAGGCCGTCGTGGCAGCGCTGGCTTAGCTTTCGGGTATGACTCTCAAACTCTCCGCCGAAGTCGTCACGCTGAAAACGCGTCATCCGTTCGTCATCGCCCGCGGGGGGACCTCGGATTACCGCGTGGTCTGCGTCCGTCTCGCCGATGGCGACGGAGTGGAGGGATGGGGCGAGGCGTCTCCTTCCTCTTACTACGGGGAGACGGCGGACACGGTCGCCGAGAAGCTCAAGCTGCTCGAACCCTACCTTCCCAGAGATCCGTTCGATCTGGATGCCGCCGAGGCCCGGTTCGCGGAAGTGGTGCCGAAGAATGGCGCCGCGCGGGCCGCGCTGTCGGGTGCGCTGCACGATCTGGTGGGGAAGCGGCTTGGCGTTCCGCTGTACAAGCTGTGGGGACTGGACCCGAAAAAGGCGCCGGTCTCTTCTTTTACCATCGGGATCGACACCCCCGAGAAGACCCGGGCCAAGGTGAAAGAGGCGGCCGCGTATTCCATTCTCAAGATCAAGCTGGGCACCGATCGGGACGAAGAGATTCTCAAGACCATCCGTGACGCCACGGACAAGCCCCTTCGCGTAGACGCGAACGCGGGGTGGACCCGGGAGCGCGCACTGCAGATGCTCCCCATCCTGAAGGACTACGGCGTGGAGTTCGTCGAACAACC
>DATBCM010000298.1:0-3830 GCA_036270455.1 Gemmatimonadales bacterium
CCTACTGGTCGCCCGAGAAAATCGAGCCGAAGATCCGGGCGATGATGGGTTTCTAGGCGGCCTAGGCCGTCGGGGCCGTCGGGGCGGTCGCCTGCAGCAGCGCGTCACCCACCACCGAGAGTTGCCAGCGCCGGAGTTCGCCGATACGGGCGAGCCCGGCGCGATCTGTTGGATGGGCCCTCGCCACGGCGTCCAGCGCGACCCGCCCCAGCAGGACACCGGGATCGAGACCCAGCTCGGCCGCCCGGGCATTGCGCGCCGCTTTGAGTTTCTCCTGCCGCACATCATACGACGGATCATGTGGGGGACGCGGCGGCCGCACCACCCGGGGCAGGTCGTTTTCGGGCACCAGGAGGGCTCGCTCGACCGCTTCGAGCAGTGCCGGTCCGTGCCGCTTGGCGAGTGACGCGGGCAAATCCTTCACGCGGGCCAACTCGTCGACCGAGCGCGGGAGTGCACGGCTGACGCCCAGGAGCGACTCGTTCCCGATGATCCGGAATTGGGCTTTGTCCTCGCGCCGGGCAATGCCCTCGCGCCAGGCGGAGAGCTCCCGGAGGACCGCGAGCTGTCGCGGGCGCAGCGCCTTGGCGCCTTTGATACGCAGATATGCCGCCCCGTCATCCGGAGGCACGGTCCACCGCAGTCCTTCCAGTCGCGTGAATTCTTCCGTCGCCCATTCCCAACGGGACAACTCGCGGAGGCGCGCTTCGAGCGCGTCACGCAACGCGGGCAAGTGCGCCGTATCGCCGGCCGCGTATTCCAGCATCCCCGGGGTCAGGGGACGCTGCGACCAGTCCGCCTTCTGATGGGCCTTGGACAGCTTCAGCCCCAAGTACTTCTCGAGGAGGGCGGCGAGTCCGATGGCGGGCTCACCGGCGAGCTGGGCGGCAACCCGGGTATCGAAGAGACGGACCGCGTGGAAGCCGTAGTCCCGGTCGAGCGTGCGGAGATCGTAGTCCGCGTCGTGAAAGATTTTTTCGACGCCCGGGTCCGCGAGGAGGGCGCCCAGGGGCGCGAGATCGGTGACCGCGACGGGATCGAGAATGGCGGTGGCGCGCCGGGTAGACAGTTGCACCAGGTAGACGCGGTCCACGAAGCGGTGGAAGCTTGCCGCTTCCGTGTCGACCGCCACCGGGGACTCCCGTCGGAACGCGGAGATCACCTGGGCCAGCGCTTCCGGGGTGGCGACGTATCGCGCGTCGCTAATGCTGATCCGCCTTGCCCAGCAGCTCCATGCCCGCCGCGATCTCTTCCAGCGCTTTGGCGAGGGTCTTGTAGAATTCGGGATCCGGGGGCTCGGGCGCGCCGCCCAGTGGGTCGCCGGCGCATTTGCGCGCGGCCCGCGCGGCGTGTCTGATGTAGTCGGTAGCTACCCGCATGGGTTCACTCGCGGTGAAAGGCCTTCGAGCATTGGATACCGCGGATTTCGACCGAAAGATACGCGCCGCGTTCCGTCCCTGCTGTCTGGGCACGTGGCCCACGCCTCTGGAATCCCATCCCGCACTCGCGACCCGCGTGGGGGTCGACGCACTCTGGGTGAAACGGGAAGACCGGTCATCCACGGTGTACGGGGGCAACAAGGTCCGCGGGCTCGAGTTTCTCTTCCGCGAGCTGCGTCCCGGGGACGCCGTGGTCACCATCGGTGGGTGGGGGTCCACGCACTGCCTCGCCACCGCACGGCACGCCCGGGTGCTCGGCGCTCAGGTGGTCCTGGCGCAATTCCCGCAGGGCCACAGTGAGACGGAAGGGCGGACCTCCCGGGCGTCGGGCACAGTGTCGACCCGGGTGTTCGCCGCGCGCTCCTGGGGTGGGTTTCCGTTTGCGTTTCTCCAGGCCTGGATTGCGGCGGGACGGCTGGGGCGCCGGGTGTACATCAGAGGGGGAGGAGCGACGCCACTGGCGGTTCTGGGCCACGTGCTCGCCGCGCTCGAGGTGGGGCGGCAGATCGAGTCGCCTCCCGACGCGATCGTCACGCCGCTCGGTTCCGGCGGGACCGCGGCAGGACTGCTGCTGGGATGCGCGTTGCTGGGGTGGGAGACGCGCGTGATCGCGGTTCGCGTCGCGCCTCGGGTGGTGGCGAATCGTTGGCGCGTTGAAGGCCTCACCCGAGGGGCGCGGAGGCTGCTACTGGAGCGGGGAATCCCACTTCCCCACGTCCCCACACCCCCACGCCTTTCGCCCACCTCCCCACGCCTTTGGGTGGTGAACGGGATGGGCGATGGGTACGGGGTGGTGTCGGCGGCAGGAGAGGCTGGTCGGCAGTGGGGAGCGGAATCCGGATTGGTGATCGATTCGACCTATGGAGGGAAGACCCTGGCCCTGCTCCCAGAGATCGCTCGAGCGGGGTGCCGGCGTGTGGTGTTCTGGCACACCTACGCGGCGCCCGGGAGTACGGAGTGAATCGAATGGTGCGAGTACCGGTGGGAGATCTGGAGATTGCGGTTCAGGAGCGGGGGGCTGGTCCCGCCCTGCTCCTCGTTCACGGGTTTCCCTTCGATCACGATCTCTGGCGACACCAGCTCAAGACCTTCCCGGGCTGGAGGCGCATCGCACCCGATCTCCGGGGCGCGGGCGAGTCGAGCGCGCCGGCTGACGGCTATTCGATGGCGAGCTACGCCGATGACTTGATCGCCGTTCTGGACGCGCTGGACGTGGCGGCCGCCGTCGTGTGCGGGCTGTCGATGGGCCGGTACGTGATCTTCGAGCTCCTGCGCCGGTACCGCTCCCGGGTGCGCGCCGCGATCCTGTGCGACACGAAGGCCGAAGCGGATTCGGAAGAGGGGCGGCGAGGCCGGGAAGAGATGATCGCACTGGCTCTCGCGAGTGGCCCGAAGGCGGTGGCGGACGTGATGGTTCCGACATTGCTCGCTGCGGGGACCAGGACCGAGCGTCCGGAGGTGGAGGTGCAGGTACGGGAGATGATCGAGCGGACGCCGGTGTCCGGGATGGGCGGGGCACTGCAGGCCATGCGAGACCGGGTGGATTCCACCCCGTTGTTGACGGAGTTGCGGCTACCGGTGCTGGTGGTGACCGGCGAGGCGGACGGGATCAGCACGCCGGAGGGGAGCGCCGCCATGGCGGGAAAGATCAAGGGGGCCAGGTTCGCCACCGTCTCCGGCGCCGGACACTTGCCCCCTCTCGAACAACCCTTTGTCACCACCCGCCTGATCGCCGACTTCCTGAAAACCGTTCTCTAGGCGCCCTTGCGCTGGGGTTTCCCCGGCGGGTTGTCGCTCTGGAAAACGTCGCGGTTCAGGGCGGTGTATTCCTTCCACTGCGTGGGGACGTCCTCTTCCGGGAAGATCGCGGTCACCGGGCACTCGGGTTCGCAGGCGCCGCAGTCGATGCACTCGTCAGGATTGATGAACAGCTGCTTCTCGCCCTCGTAGATGCAGTCCACGGGACAGACGTCCACGCAGGACCGGTCCTTCAAGTCGATGCAGGGCTGGGTGATGATGTACGGCATCTACGGTTCTCCTTGGGCCGTGGTGAGGCGTGTGAGTCCCAAACCTAGAACCGGTGAGAGGCGAGTCAAGGGCCGCCACCCGGAACCGCAATGCGCGTCATGAAGGACAGCACGGCGACGAGGCCCGCGTATTGCCACCACGCCGTGATGTCACCGTCCTCGATTGCACGGCCGCGCCAAGCTGAGTAGGCGGCGCCGAGCAGGAGGAGGATCAGCAGGGGTTCGGACGTCAGGGCCCACATGAGGGCGATGACGCCGACCGCGAGCCAGCGCTGCACGTGCGAAAGCGCGTGGAATCCGCGCGCGCCGTCGAGCTGCCACACCGGAATCAAATTGAAGAGGTTGATGAAGGCGCCCAGCTGGG
>DATBCM010000299.1:0-3919 GCA_036270455.1 Gemmatimonadales bacterium
TGATCCGCCGAGTAGGGCAGGTGCTCCCAGGCCACGGTGAACCCGTGCCGGGCCGCGCCCCGGTCGAGGATGGGAATGGCGGCGTCGATGACCTCGGGGCCGATGCCGTCACCGGCGATGACGGCGACCTGATGCTTGATCATTCGAACCCCGTGCCGCGCCCGCACCCGACGCAGTACGCCCAGCCGACGTCGACTTCGCTGCCGCAGGCGGGGCACCGGAGCTCCCCGGACGGCGGCTGACCGCAGTGGGGGCAGAAATTCACCTTGCGATCGCCGGGCAACACCCCACCGCAGTAGGCGCACTGGGCGCCCGGGCGGGTGTCACGCTCGATTTCGAACGCGGCGCCGGCCACCACGGGGATGGGGTTCTCGGACGTGTAGTCGATGGGCTCCTCCTCGACGACGGGGTCATCCGTGAGGTCGTCACCCGCCGGCGCAGGAGGCGCGTACACCGATTCACCGCGCAGGAAGCGCTCCGCCGCCAGGCGGTTGATCATCACCTGGGAGTCCGGGAAATTCCGGAAGATCGCCGGGTCGGGATTGGTCTGGGTCACCTCCCGTTGAAACCCCTCGCGGATCTCATCGGGCTCGAGGCGGACGTACCCGCGCTCACCCGCGAGCAGGCGCAGCACCGTCATCTCGTAGTCCTGATGCGTGGCCACCCGCAGGCGCGACCGGTTGGAGCGGTAGGGCACCAGGCGCTCGTAGACGTCCGCCGCCGGGAACGGCGTGGCCAGCCGCACGTCCCGCGACAGGACCTCCACCAGCTTCGCGAAGAGGAGGTCGAGCTCATCCACGGGCAATGCCCGAACGCGGAACGCGTTCCCAGTTCCGACTTCCCTCACTCACTTGACGATGACCACACCCTGCATGAACGGATGCTGGGTGCAGTGGTACGGGTACGTCCCGGGCTTGTCGAATTTGAACTCGAACGAGCCGTTCTGCGGGATCTCCCCGGACGTGCCGGACCCGTCGTCGAACGAGACCGTGTGGACCAGGGGGTCCGCGTTGGTCCAGCGTACGGCCTGCCCGGCACTCACCGTCACCGTGTCGGCCCGGTAGTGAATTCCGCTCATGCTGATCTCGGCGGAGGCCGGCCCTTCGGCCGACGGGATCAATCGCATGTTGCCGGGACGGGTGAACTCGTCGTGATGAAACCAGGGCCGGAAGCGCGCCAGGTGCAGCGGAATGGTGAACTCAAAGCCGTAGAGCGGCTTCTTCCCGACGCCGAGCCCCTTATGGGAGCTCCCGGCGATGGTGTTCACGTCCACGTTCGAGACCTGCAGGGAGAAGGTGTGCGGAGATCCCGGGATCACGAACACAACCCCGGCGCTCCAGGCCGCCGATTCCCCGGACCGGTGGGACAGGAGCGATGCGACGTCGCCGGAGAGACCGACATAGGAATTGAGGTGCAGCACGGCGCCCCCGGCGAGGGCCATCCGCGCGGTGTCGAGCCCGTAGGCCTTGGACATCCCGCGGACGGCGCCGACGAGCGTGACTGGCCCGCGGCTCCAGTCCACGCCGAGCTCACCGTCCAGGCTCTTGGCCGCGGCGTTGTACGCCGGGGTGACCGCGAGCGTGAACCCCGAGCCGCCGAGGGCGTGCCGCCAGCGCCCGTAGAGCTCCACTTCGTTCGTTACTTTGCCCACGACGTCCGACTTCGTGGCGTAGTGCATGCCGAGCCCGATGTTGGCCGGCAGGCCGAGGGCCAGCGTGAACGTGGGGAAGTTGACGACGGTGTTGAACCCCGCCGCGGGCGCCACGTAGAACCGGTGGAGGAAATTGAACTGGATCACCGCGGGGTCAGGCACCCAGGTCCCGGAGAGATTCGGCGAGCGATACATGAGGGACTGTCCGGCCAGCGGAGTCGCTGCCAGGACCAGGGCGAACGCCAGTGGCTTCATGAGGCTTGGTCTCCTGGTAATTGCGGATTTCGAATTGTGGATCGCGGATTCTGCCCGGCCTGCAGGTCAATCCGCAATCCGCACTCCGAAATCCGCACTGGTTCCTCACCGCCAGTCCTTCACCCAGCGGTCATACGCCACCGGCACCACGCCGCCCTGCTGCAGGACTTCGATGCCCGACGGATCCCGGTACGCCTTCCGGTAGAACACGTGGGTCACACCCGAGTTGATGATGAGCTTGGCGCACATCACGCAGGGCGACGCACTTACGAACACGACCTTGTCCCGGACACTGCCGGGCGCCTTCACCAGCGCATTCATCTCTGAGTGGATGCACCCGCAGCTGCCGGGCACCGTGGAATCGCACCGGTTGGGAAGGCCGCGGGCGTTGCCGTTGTACCCGATGGCGACCACGTTCTCGAGGGCCTGATTCGTCACGACCGTCCCCACCTGGAGCCGGACGCAGGTCGAACGTTTCGCCAGCTCTTCCGCCATCCGCATGTAGACCTCGTAGAGCGGAATGCGGTCGGCGGTCGCGGCGGCGCCGGTGGTGAGCGCGTTCAGGTAATGGGTATTCGCTTCGACGCCGTCCTTAGGTGTGAACATGCAGATCCCGGTCGGGGTCGTAGTCGGTGTAGCGTCCGCGGGCGCGCTCCTGCGCCAGCCAGGTGTCGAACCCGGACGGCACCAGACCGTTGGAGCGTTCCTGTTTCTGGGCGGCGCGGGTGGCGAGATGGTCGGCGTATTCGTTCTTCGCGTGCCCGTGATGGCCGCGCACCCAATGCCACTCGACGGCGTGGCCCGCGGCGGCCTGCACCAGCTTCTGCCACAGCGGAAGGTTCTCGATGGGTCCGGTCTTCCGCTTCCAGCCCCGCGCCTGCCATCCCGAGACCCACTCGTTCATGCCCTTGACCAGGTACTCGGAGTCGGAGACGTACCGGATGTGTGCGCGCTGCCACTGCCGGTGCAGCCACTCGAGGGTGCCGATCGCGCCGGCGAGCGCCATCCGGTTGTTCGTCGTTTCGGGCGCGCACTCGTAGAGGTCCCAGCGCGCCACCGAGTCCCCGGCCCGCGCTTCGATGAGTGCCGCATTCCCGCCGGGGTTCGGCGGCGTGGTCCCATTGCCCAGACAGCTCTCGTCCGCGTGGACGACGATGAACGGCAGGTCGACGTCGGCCATCAGGGCTGGATGATGACCGGGAGATCGGTGTGCCTCAGGATCTCTTCCGCGTGGGAAATCACCTGGCTGGGGCGGTCGGTCGAGCGGGGGACGTGAGCGCCCGCGAACAGGCAATCGGCGCCGGAGCTCTTCACCACCGCCGCCACTACTTCGCCGGGCTTCCCGATTTCGACGTGCGTCACGAAGCGGACTCCCTGTAAAGAAAGGAGGGCCTCAGCCGCGCCGACCACCGCCAGCCCATCGCGCTTGGATTTGGCCGCGTGAATCAGATGCACCGTCCCATCGCCCACCGAGGCGAAGCGCGCCGCGAGATCGAGGGCCCGGCGGCTGGTGTCTCCGCCGTCGTAGGCCACCGCACAGGCGTTCATCGGCGACGGCGCACTGCCGCACACCACCACGCAGCGCTCCGCGATCCGGATCAGCGACGCGACCGTGGGGCCGAGGGCGCCGGTACCGGTACCGCTCCCGCGCCGCCCCACCAGCACGGCATCGACGCCCTTGGCCAGCTCGGCCAGCTCCACATCCGCGTCGCCGCTGCGGGCCTGCGCTTCCACCTTCAGGCCGCCCGCGGAGACGCGTTCGGTGGCTCGGGCCAGGAGGCCGGGATCGTCAGTCCCGACCGTCGCCACCACCAGGGTCGAGCCGAACCGGTGGCCAAGCTGGATGGCCTGTTCCAGCGCCTGATCGGCGCGAGGACTGCCGTCCAGTCCGATCAGGAGCCGGGTGAACACCGCCGTGACCTCGTCATGGGAGTACCGCGAAGGTTTCGAGCTCGCGGAGCCGGAAGGAGAGCACCTCACCGGTCATGGGCAGGCGCCCCCGCAGCGTTTCGT
>DATBCM010000300.1:0-1543 GCA_036270455.1 Gemmatimonadales bacterium
TTCTGCTCGAGCCTTTGCCCAAGGTTCAGATTGATGGCGTTCACCGCCTTCTGCTCGAACCCGAACGCGCGGACCGTGAGGGTGTAGGGTCCGCCGACGTCGACGCTCTCGAAGAAGTAGCGTCCATCCGCCGCCGAGCGGGCCTCATACCGCCTTCCCGTCGAGCCGTTCACCAGGCTCACCGTAGCGTTCGCGACCGCGCCACCCGATTCGTCCGAAAGCGTACCGACCACCGCGGCGGACGTCACGCCTTGGGCCCGGGCGGATGGAGCGGTCGAGAGTGCGAGCAAGGCCAGCGCACACGCCGTGACAAGCAACCGTTTCATTGCGTTGGGTCTCCGAGGTACGAAATCAGGAAAGGGGATTCAAGGGCGGGCTAAAAATGGACCCCGGGCGGGAGGTCGTCAACCAACGCCGGTCACGTTTCGGTCACGCGGATGCGGCAGTCCGGAAACGCGCCCGGGCCCAGAGCCAGATGTAGTAGACCGGAATCCCCAGCGCGATGAGTCCCACGTCCACTGCGAAAGTCAGGGGTTGCGAGACGAGGTAGTTCCCCAGCAGGAAGATCGACCCCAGCAGAAAGAGCGCCGGGACCAACGGATAGCCCCAGGTGCGATAGGGGCGTTCGAGGTCAGGGCGCCGGCGGCGCAAGACGAATACCGCCGCCACGCCCATCGCATAAAAGGGCCAGATCCCGATCACGAACTGGTCGGCCAGGGCGGTGAACGTGCGGATCAGCACGAACACCGCGCCCAGCGCCGCCGCCAGCGCGATCGCCCCCGTCGGCGCACCCGAGCTCGCGTCCACTCGGGCGATGGCCCGCGGGAACATCCCGTCCTCCGCCATCGCGAAGAAGATCCGCGGCGCCGTCATCATCGACCCGTTCAGCGTTCCAAAGGTGCTCACGGCCACCGCCGCCCCCACCAGCACCACGCCCGCGGGGCCGAGCAGCAGCTGAGCGGCATCGGCCGCCACGAGCTGGGCGCCACCCATCTTGGCCATGGGGATGAGATGGAGGTAAACCACGATGGCGGCGAGGTAGAGCAGGCCGACGCCCGCCGTGCCCAGGATGATGGCGCGGGGGAGATTGCGTTGCGGATCGCGCACCTCGCCGCTCACGAACGCCAGGTCGGCCCAGCCGTCGTACGCCCAGAGGATGGCGACCATCGCCACCAGGAACGGCGAGATCGAGACCGGCGCATGCTGGCTGAGCATGCCGGGAACTGCGTGCGACCCGCCGAGCGCGAAGCCGAGCGCCACCAGGGTGAAGAGCGCCGCCACCTTCAGGGCGGTGCTGAGGTTCTGAAGCACCGCCCCCCGGTGAATCCCGAACCAGTTGACGGCCGCCACCAGCACGATCAGTCCCGACGCGAGCGCCTGCTCGGCCGCGATAGTGACGTGCCCGAGTAGCCAGACCTGCCCCACATCGAGCACCACTGCGGACGGATCGCCGCCCAGGACCCGGATGGCGTATGCCGCCGATGTGATGGAGATCGCCCCATACGCACCAGGGCGGATGATCACGAGCTCGCCCCAGCCGAAC
>DATBCM010000301.1:0-2722 GCA_036270455.1 Gemmatimonadales bacterium
TCCCCAGTTCGCGCCCGATGTAGTCGGCGATCGAGCTGGCGAACCTGATGCGATCATGGCCCTCGACGTAGCCGGCACCAGGACGTCGCAGTCGCAGGTGAGGAGCTGCTCGTTGGTGATGGCGTCCGCCTTCGGGTATCCGGCGAGCTGACGCTTCTCACGGACCCACTGAATGAGATCAGGAACGTCGAGTCCCTTGGGGTTGATCAGGCCGCCCGACTTGTCGGCGACGGCCACGATGATCGCACCTTCCTTGGCGAGCAGGTCGGCGGTGATGGAGCCGACGTTGCCGAAGCCCATGACGGCCACCCGGGCCTGGTTCATCGGAATGCCGAGCCGTTTCAGCGCCTCGCGCGTCACGAACATGCACCCCCGCCCCGTCGCCTCCCGCCGGCCCAGCGATCCACCCATCTCGACCGGCTTCCCTGTCACCACGGCGGTCACGGTGTGCCGCTTGTGCATCGAGTAGGTGTCCATGATCCAGGCCATGACCCGCTCGTTCGTATTCACGTCGGGCGCGGGCACATCGGAATCGGGCCCCAGCACGTCGATGATCCCGGAGGTATACCGGCGCGTCACCCGCTCGAGCTCGGCCATGGACATGGTCGTGGGATCGCAGATCACGCCGCCCTTGGCACCACCGAACGGGATGTTCACGACGGCACACTTCCACGTCATCCAGGCCGCCAGGGCTTTCACTTCGTCCAGCGTGACGTTCAAGTCGAACCGGATGCCGCCCTTCGCCGGGCCTCGCGACGTGTTGTACAGCACGCGAAAGCCGGTGTAGACCTCGACCTCGCCGTTGTCGCGCAGCACGGGCACCGAGACGATGAGCTGCTTTTCCGGGTGCCGAAGGATCTTGTAGAGGCCCGGGTCCAGGTTCAGGAGTTTGGCCGCGTGGTCGAAGCGCTCCATCATGGCTTCGAACGGATTCTCCTCGGCCAGGAATGTGTCCTTCTCGGGACGGATGATCGTGTCGCTCATAGCTCAGTAGTGGAGGAATCGGTTAGGGATGACAACAGCGCCTCGATGGCCTGCTGGCCCCGCTCCCACCGGACACCGAGCGTCGCCACCAAGGGCTCGCGCGCGTCGGCGGGCCAGCGGGAGCGGAGTTTCACGGCGTCCTTTTCGGTGACTACAACATAATCGGCTGTGGCAGCGGCGTTTAGGAGGGTCGCGACGTCCGCATCGCTGTAAGCGTGATGGTCTTGGTATGTCACAAGTTGCACCGTCCCGCTCGGGCCGGAATGCGCTTCCAGTTGGGATCCAAAGGAGCGGGGATCCGCGACGCCCGCCGCGGCAAAAATTCGGCGCCCCGCCAGCGCCGCTCCCGGCACGGCCTGACCCGACCGCAGGCCTTCGAAGCCGATGAGGTCGAGGTGAACGACGCCGAGCGGAGTCTGGGGCCACGCGGCACTCAGGCGGTCGGCGAGTGCCAGGGCCGCTGGCGCGGGGGCGTTCTTCCGGGTGACGATGATGCCGTTCGCGCGGCGCAGTGCTCCCCACCCTTCCCGCCAGGGCCCGGCGGGGAGCGGAAGCGGCGAGTACCACACCTGCTCGAGGGCGACCAACGCGAGATTGACGTCCAGCGCTACGCGCAACGTCTGAAAGGCGTCATCCAGTACGAGGACAGTGGCACCGGCGCGCCGGGCGGCCGCGGCCCCCAGTGCGCGATCGGGGCTGGCTTGCACCAGGGCCCGCGGAACCAGCCGGGCGTGGACCAGAGGCTCGTCCTCACCGTAGCCGCGGAGCAAAATCGCAGGCTTCGCTCCGTGCCCGAGCAGCCAGTCCGCGATCCACGCGGCCACCGGAGTCTTGCCAGCGCCCCCCACGGTGAGATTCCCGACCGCGACCGACGGGAGCGGAAGGGCGATGGTCTCGAATAGTCCCTGCCGGTAGAGAGTCTCCCGCACCAGGCTGATGACCTTATAGAGGAGGGCGAGTGGCCAGAGCGGCAGCGCCGCGAGGCGGGCTGCGAAAGACCGCCCCTCCCAAATCCACCGCACCAATGTCACGAAGTCTTCCCCAGCTCGGTCAGCACCCGCTCCAGACGCCCCAGGGCACGCCGGGCGTCATCCTTGTCGCGACCGAGCAGAATCGGCGGGCCGAACACCACGTCCACCCGGGCGAAGGGTTTCGGAATGCGCATCCGGTCCCAGGTCGGGATCCGCCATTCGGCGCTGGCATTCGCCGTGAGCGGCACGATCGCGGCCGATGCGTGCCGGGCGGCCGATACGATGCCGGCTTGCACTTTCTCCGCGGGTCCCCGCGGGCCATCGGGGGTCACCGCGACGACATTCCCCACCTGCAGGGCACGGATGAGGCCCAGCAGGCCCATCTCTCCGCCCCGGTTGGTCGAGCCGCGAACGGCAGAGTACCCCAGGGCCGAGGCGAGATCGGCCAGATGACCGCCGTCCCGGTGCTTACTGATGAGGAGCACGATGCCGCGGTCCCGATGAGAGAACAGGAGCGGCAGGATCCGGCTGTGCCAGAGCGCCAGGATATAGGGGCGCCGCTCGGCGATCAGCGCCCGCACGGGTTCCTCTCCGGAAACCCGGAAGCGCCAGGTGCGCGCGAGGAGCCGGATCAGCAGCTGGCCCACCTTCGATAGAAGGGGCTCGGCGAACGTGAGCTTCACCCCAACATCTCCGCCGCGAGGTCGGCGACGCGCTCGGCGGCGCCGGGAGGGCCGAGCCGCTCCCGGACCTGGGCCAGTCCCTCC
>DATBCM010000302.1:0-3289 GCA_036270455.1 Gemmatimonadales bacterium
CCGCGAGATTGCGCCGCCCTTCGTGGTGAAGCGCGAAAGCATGCAGGGCACGAGTCAACTGCCGAAATTCGAAGAAGAGGCGTACAAGACCGCGCCCGATGACCTTTTCTTGATTCCCACCGCCGAAGTTCCGGTCACGAACATTCACCGGGACGAGATTCTGGACGGCGCCACGCTCCCGATCGCCTACACCGCGTACACGCCCTGCTTCCGCCGGGAAGCGGGCGCGGCCGGAAAGGACACGCGGGTACTGTTGCGCGTCCATCAGTTCGACAAGGTCGAGCTGGTACGACTCGTGGCGCCGGACACCTCGACGTCGGAGCTCGAGGTCATCACCCGGCATGCCGCCACCGTGCTCGAGCGGCTCGAGCTGCCGTACCGGGTGGTGCTGCTCGCCGCGGGTGATACGGGCTTCGGGAGTGCCATGACGTATGACCTCGAAGTGTTCGCGCCCGGCGTGGGAGCGTGGCTCGAGGTCTCCAGTGCCAGCGTGTTCACCGATTTTCAGGCGCGCCGGGCGAACATCCGGTTCCGGCCCCGGGCGGGCGAGAAGCCGGACTTCGTGCACACCCTCAACGCGTCCGGCGTCGCGCTGCCACGGACCATCGCCGCGATTCTCGAGCACGGGCAGGAGCCGGACGGGAGCGTTCGGCTTCCCAGGGCCCTGGTGCCGTACGTCGGCGTCGAGCGGCTCGGCCCCGCCGGTGGATAGGCAAGACCGGTGGCGCCGGGCGGGACCCGCGGCCCTCATCGGGGCCGCTCTGCTTTTCGGTGCGCTCTCCGTGGCCGACGCCTGGCTGGTCGCCGCGCACTTTCAGGACGATGCCCGGAGTACCTCGCGGCTCTTCGGCCGCGTGTTCGCCGGACTGTCCGATCCACAGCCGGACGCCGCCACTGGCGCGTTGCTCGACCTGGCCGCTGAAGTCCGCGCCATGCACCTCCCGATGGCGGTCGCCGATGCGACGGGTCACCTCACGCAGATCGCGAACGCGCCGGCCGGCATCGAGCAGGACACGGCGGCCCTCGCGGCGTGGGTGCGGGGGCTGGACCGGGTGAACGACCCCATCACCCAGCCCGGCATCGGGACGGTGCACTATGGGGCACTGCCCGTGGCCCGGAGACTCAAACTGCTGGCGCTCCTGCAGGCCGGGGTGCTGCTCTGCCTCATCGGACTGATCTGGCTCGCGAACGCGACGCAGGTGGGCGCCGCGCGGGACCGTCTGTGGGTGGCGATGGCGCGCGAGTCCGCGCACCAGCTCGGCACGCCGCTGATGAGCCTGACCGGCTGGATCGACTACCTCCGCGAAAATCCCGGTACCGCGGGAGGCGAGCTCGTAGAGCACTTCGCCGCCGACACGGAACGCCTCCAGCGCGTGGCGAAGCGGTTCGAACGGATCGGCCGGCCGGCCCGGCGCGAGCCGGTGGGTCTGGGGGCGGCGGCCGAGCGCGTGGTGGAGTATTTCCGTCCCCGTCTGCCGACGCTCGCGAGCCCCGTGCAATTGGTGCTGCAGGCCATCGGCCCCGGCCCGGTGATCGATGGGGACCCGGTGCTCGTCGAGTGGGCCATCGAAGCGCTCGTGAAGAACGCGGTCGATGCGCTCTCGGGGCGGGGAGGCCGCATCGACGTGCGGGTGGAGTCCGTGGGGAAGACGGGCCGCGTGGTGGTCGAGGACGACGGCCCCGGGGTCGCCAGCCACATCCGTTCCGGCATGTTCGAGCCGGGGCGGACCACGAAGACCGGCGGGTGGGGGCTGGGGCTCGCGCTCGCGCGCCGCATCGTGGAACAGCAGCATGCGGGGCGGGTGACGTATCACCCGGGAACTCCAGGCTCCCGTTTCGTACTCGATTTTCCCGTTCCGTAGGCGGCCGTGACGCCATCGCTCAACCCCACCCAGCGCGCCGCCGTCGAGCACGGGGATGGACCCCTGCTGGTCCTGGCCGGCGCCGGATCCGGGAAGACCCGCGTCCTCACCGCGCGCATCGCCCACCTGATGAAGGACCGGGGCATCCGGCCGGACCGGATTTTCGCCGTCACGTTCACCAACAAGGCGGCGGGGGAGATGCGGCGCCGCGTGGCAGAGCTCCTGGGGGCCGATCCCAAAGGACTCTGGATCGGCACGTTCCACTCCCTCTCGGCGCGTCTGCTCCGGCGGGAAGCGCCCCTCCTGGGCTTCGGACCCAACTTCACGATCTATGATGAAGAGGACTCTCAGGCGCTGATCAAGCGCATGCTCGAGCAGCGGGGGCACTCGCCGAAGGCGTTCCCCCCCCGACAACTGGCGGGGATCATCTCCGGCGCGAAGAACGCGATGCTCCAGCCCGCCGAGTTCGCGTCCCGGGCGGAGTCGCCCCTCGAGCTGGTGGCGGCGGACATCTTCGGCGGCCTGGGCCCCGCATTGAAGCAGGCGAACGCCATGGACTTCGACGACCTGCTCCTTCACCCCCTCGAGCTCTTCCGGACCCATCCCGACCGCTTGGGCTACTGGCAACGCCGGTTCGTGCATGTCCTGGTGGACGAATTTCAGGACACGAACGCCGCGCAGTATCACCTGGTGCGCCAGCTCGCCGCCCTCCACGGCAATCTCACGGTGGTCGGGGACGACGATCAGGCCATCTACGGATGGCGGGGGGCCGACGTCCGGCACATGCTGGCCTTCCAGTCGGATTTTCCGGGGAGCACGCTGGTGAAGCTCGAGCAGAACTACCGCTCGACCCAGGTGATCCTCGATGCCGCGAACGGTGTGATCGCGGAGAACGAGGGTCGGCTCGGGAAGACCCTGTTCACGGAGAAGAAGGGGGGCGCCAAGGCGGTACTGCTCACCGCGGCCGACGAGCGGGACGAGGCCGAGTGGCTGGCGGGGGAATACGCCAAGCTCGCGAGCGACGACGACCAGGCGTATGAGTCCATGGCGGTCCTGTACCGGACCAACGCCCAGTCGCGGCCCCTCGAAGAGGCGTTCCGGTTCCGGGGCATCCCGTATCGCCTGGTGGGGGCGGTGAGCTTCTACGAACGCCGGGAGGTGAAGGATCTGCTCGCGTACCTCCGGTTGATCGCCAATCCGGCCGACGATGAGGCGTTCCTGCGGGCGATCAATGTGCCCCGCCGGGGCATCGGGGATGCGTCAGTTCTGGCGCTGGCACGGGCGGCCACCAAGTGGGGGAAACCGCTGCTGGAGGTGGCCAGAGTGGCGGACCGCGTGGAGGGCCTGCGTCCCAACGTCCGGGACGGCTTTGCGAAGTTCGCCGCCACACTGGGGAGCCTGCGCACCACCGTGGGGAACGAAGACCC
>DATBCM010000303.1:0-3667 GCA_036270455.1 Gemmatimonadales bacterium
GGCTCGGCGGGTCCAAAAAGGTGATGAACGCGCGGCCGAGCGGCTGGTCACGGCCAATCTCCGGTTCGTCATTTCCTACGTGAAGAAATACCAGGGACACGGACTCGATCTCTCCGAGCTCGTGGCCATCGGCAATGAGGGTCTCCTCAAGGCCGTCAAGAAGTTCGATCCGGATCAGGGCGTGAAGTTCATCTCGTACGCGGTGTGGTGGGTGCGTCAGGCCGTGCTGAAGGCCCTGGCCGAGCAGACTCGCAGCGTCCGGATTCCTCTGAATCAGAATTCCCAGTTGATCCGCATGAGCCGCACCGAGACGTTCCTCTCGCAGGAGCTCGGCCGCGAGCCCACCGACAACGAAATCGCCACGGCGCTCGAAGACACCGTCGAAAACGTCCGCACCGCCCGCCGCATGACTGCCGCCGAGCTCTCCCTGGACGCGCCGGTGGACCGGAGCGACAAGGATGCGGCGACGCTGGGTGAGCGCTTCGCCGGCATCGAAGGCGGTGAGATCGAAGACACCACCGACGGCAAGCTGATGCGGGAGTTCATCGACCGGATCTTCCAGAAGTACCTCGCTCCCCGCGAGCGCAAGATTCTCTATCTCTACTATGGACTCGAGGAAGGCAGCGAGGCGATGACCCTCGAGAAGATCGGCGCGCTCATGGGCGTCACCCGTGAGAGAATCCGCCAGATCCGCGAACGGGCGTTTGAAAAGCTGCGCGAGTCGCCTGATGGTAGGGCCCTGAAGGGGTTCTGGCGCGCCGCTTAGCCGCACGAATCGGGTGGATCATGGGGGCCAGGGCGGAATCCTGGCCCCCTTCGCTTTCTATATACTTGTAGCATGCTCCCCCGGAATCTCGCCCCCGCACTGGCCGATATCGTCGGCGAGCGGCATGTGCGGGTATCGATGGCGGAGCGCCTGATGTACTCCGCCGACGGACTCCCCACCCACCGGACCCTGCCCGGCGTGGTCGTCCTCCCGGGCACCCGTGAAGAGTTGATCGCCGTGGTCCGCCTCCTGGCCTCCCATGACATCCCGTTCGTCCCCCGGGGGGCTGGAACCGGACTCTCCGGAGGCGCCCTCGCGGCTGAAAACGCCGTCCTCCTGGTCCTCACCCGCCTCAACCGGATCGTGGCCGTCGAACCGATGAACCGCCGGGCAGTGGTAGAGCCCGGCGTGGTGAACCTCAGGCTTTCGTCCGCCGTCCTCCCCCTCGGCCTCCACTATGCGCCCGACCCATCCAGCCAATCGGCCTGCACCGTGGGAGGCAACGTCGCCGAGAATGCCGGAGGCCCGCACTGCCTCAAGTACGGCGTGACAACCAACCACATTCTGGCCCTCGAAGTGGTGCTGGCGGACGGCTCGGTGGTCGAGCTCGGCTCCCCGGCGGGGGATGCCTGGGGCCCTGACCTGGTCGGGGGATTCGTGGGATCCGAAGGCAACTTCGGCATCGCTACCCGGATCACGGTCAGACTCACCCCCCTGCCCCGCTCGGTCCGGACCCTCCTCGCCGACTTCACCTCGCTCCGGGCCGCGGGAGAGGCGGTCTCTGGGGTCATCGCGAGCGGGGTGGTGCCGGCGGCGCTCGAGATGATGGACCGGTCCTGCATCGGCGCCGTCGAGGATTCCGTGTATGCGGCGGGATACCCGCGGGATGCTGCCGCCGTCCTGCTGGTCGAGCTCGACGGTCGCTTTGAATCCGCCGTCCAGGCCGATGCGGAGGCGGTGGCCGGGCTGCTCACCGCCCATGGGGCACGGAGCGTGAAGTCGGCCTCGGACCCGGCCGAACGCGAGCGGCTCTGGCAGGGCCGGAAGAAGGCCTTCGGTGCCATGGGCCGGCTTTCCCGCGACCTGGTGGTGCAGGACGCCGTGGTCCCGCGCACGGCGTTGCCGGACGTGCTCGAAAAGATCGGTGCGATCGCCGCTCGCTACCGCCTCCGCGTCTCGAACGTTTTTCACGCAGGCGACGGGAATCTCCACCCGAACATCTCGTTCGACGCCACCAACCCCGATGAGCACGAGCGTGTGCAAGAGGCGTCAGCCGAGATCATGAATGTGTGTATCGCATCGGGGGGAACGATTACCGGAGAACATGGCGTGGGCGTGGACAAGCTGCGCTACATGCCGTCCATCTTCGATGGCCAGTCCCTCGCCGCGATGCACGCGGTCCGGCGGGTGTTCGATCCCCACGAGCGGGTGAACCCGGGCAAGGTGGTGCCGATTCACGCGTGCCGGGAATGGAGCGCCGCGTGAGCCTCATCGAGAAGATCACGACCCTCCTGGGCCGGGACGCCGTGCTTGAACGCCGCTCCGGGGACGAGCCTCCGCGGGTGGCGCCCGCGGCGCCCGACGCCGTCGCCCTGCTGCTGTCCACCGCCAACGCCGAGGGCTGGAAAGTGCGGATCGAGGGCGCCGGCACCTGGATGCCCGGCGACGCCCCCGCGGACCTCATCCTCACCACCCGCCGCCTCGACAAGATCCCGGCCCTCGAGAGTCAGGATCTGACGGTCACGGCGGAGGCCGGCGTCGGGCTCGACGTGCTGCGGCGGGAGCTGGCCGACCGGGGCGCCTGGCTCGCCCTCGATCCGCCCGGCTTGGCGGGCCGGACCCTCGGCTCCGTCGTCGCGACCGCGAGTGCCGGTCCCCTCCGCCTCGGCTTCGGCGGCGTCCGGGATCATCTCCTGGGTCTCGCGTTCGTCACCGGGGATGGCCGTCTGATCCAGAGCGGCGGCAAAGTGATGAAGAACGTCGCCGGGTACGACCTGACCCGCCTCGAGGCCGGCGCGTTCGGAGCCTTCGGGGTCATCGTCCTCGCGCACCTGCGACTGCGCACCCTCCCCCGCGCGGACGTGACCTGGGTACTCGAAGGGTCGCGCGAAGACCTCACCAATGTGGTGGACGACCTGCACGCCGCGGTGCTCGAACCCGCCGCGCTCGAGCTGCTGTCTCCGGCGCCGGCGCGCCGGGAACACTGGATGCTGGCGGTGCGTCTCGTCGGCTCCCCTCCGCATGTCGCGGCCGCCGAGCAGGAGCTGCGGATCGCGGGTGGCGGGAGGCTGGCGCCGCTGCGGGGCGAAGAAGCACAGCGGTTCTGGCAGCATGCCGCTGACGGCTTTGCCACCAAGCCGGTGGTGTTCCGCGTCGGCGGGCTCCCCGCCGGATCGGACGGCCTGCTCGATCTGCTCCAGCATCAGGTGGGGGACGACTGGGTACTGGCCAGTCCCACCGCCGGCACCGCGCGTTGGGCCGGCGACACCAGCGTCGATCGCCTGACCAAGCTCCGCCGCACCCTGGCGGCCCGCGAAATACCGCTCACCCTCGAACGGGCGCCCTGGTCCGTCCGGGCGGCGGTCGGACATTTCGGGGCCTACCGCGAAGGCGTGGGTCCGCTGGTCGCGGGATTGCGTCACACCTTCGACCCCAACGGGGTGCTGGTCCAAGCCGCCGAAGCTGCTGAATGAGCGACCGCGGGGGCTTCGCCGCACTGGACCCCTGCGTCCATTGCGGGTTCTGCCTGCAGGCCTGCCCCACCTTCCTCGTCACCGGCGACGAAGCCGACGGGCCCCGCGGCCGCATCGAGCTGATGCGGTCCCTCGAGCGCGGCCTCCTCGCGGCCGACGATCCAGGACTCCAGTTCCACCTCGACCGCTGCCTCGGCTGCCGGGGGTG
>DATBCM010000304.1:0-2289 GCA_036270455.1 Gemmatimonadales bacterium
CCGATCTCCTTCCGCCGCCGGGTGCAGAACCGGCAGTAGGAGGCGCACACCGGGCTCACCAGGAAGAGGGCGCGGTCGGGATACCGGTGCGTGATGTTCGGCACCGGCGAATGGGCGTCCTCGTCCAGCGAGTCCACGAGCCCATCGTGCACCTCGAGCTCCTGCACGCTGGGCACGTACTGGCGCCAGATGGGATCGTTGGGGGACTTGATCAAGTCGACCATCGCCGGGGAGATCCGGAACTCGAAATTCTCCGCCGCCTGGCGGAGAAGGTCGAGCTCCGGGAAGTGCTCGGCGCCGAAGCGGGCGGCCAGCACCTCCAGGGAGGCGATGCTCTTCTTACGAAGCAGTTCTTGCCAGGACTCCATGAGTCAGGTCCTTGAGATAGATCACCAGGTCATCCCCGGGCGCATAGTACTCCGGGATTACCGCGGTCCTGGTGTACCCGCGGGCCTCGTAAAACCCACGCGTCGGTGCATAGTCCGCACGCGATGACGTCTCGACCACCACCAGCCGACAGCCATCAGCCATCAGCGTTTGCTCGACGTGCTGGAGAAGATCTGAACCGATCCCCTCACCCTGCTGCTCCCGGGCCACGACGATCCAATAGAGGTCCCAGGTTCCTTCAGTGCCTGGTGTCGGTCCCCAGCAGGCGTACCCGACCAGATCGCTTCCGGCGAAGGCCCCGATGAACCGGTAGTCCTCGTCGCCGTCCAAATGCTCGTCCAGGAGCTCGACCGCGGTGGCGACCTCTTCCTCGCGGAAGAAGCCGGTCTCCCGGGTCAGGCGCTCAAGTCGTTCGCGATGTACGCGGCCGATGGGGCTGAGCGAGCAATTCACGGGCCGCCTTGGCCCCCTGAGCCTCACGCAGTGCCACCTCGGCCACCCGGCGCACCAGCTCGGCGTAGTCCCACCCCGCGGCCCGGGCCATCCGCGACAGCCCGGCCTCGTCGGTCAAATCGGGATTGGGGTTCACCTCGAGCACCCAGGGGCGCCCGGTATCATCCACCCGCATGTCCACCCGCCCGTAGCCCTTCCCCTGCATGGTGTGCCACGCTTGCTCGGCAACGCGGACCAGCCGGTCCGCCAGGCGCTGAGAGATCGGTGCGGGTACCACCGGCTGACTCCCCAGATCTTCGGCGGAGCCGGCGTGCCACTTGGCGGCGTAGGTCAGGATGGGCCAGGCACCTTCGGGCATGCCCGTGAAGTCGATCTCGGACACCGGGAGGACCCGGGTGCCGACGAACCCCACGTTGAACTCCCGGCCCGCGATGTACCGCTGGACCAGCACCTCGTCGAATTGCTCGGTCATGGCGGCGACGCGGCTCCGCAGCGACTTCCGGTCGGTGACCACCGAGCCGCGGTCCAGGCCGGCGCTCGCGTCCTCGGCCGCCGGTTTCACGATGGCCGGAAGGGGGAAGTCGTCGGGGATCCGGTCGTGCGTCGTGGTCCACTCCGGGATGGGCAGGCCGGCCTGGAGGAGGATGGCGTTCGCGACGGTCTTCCGGCGGCACGCCGAAACGGTCCACGACCCGCAGCCGGTGTACGGGATCCCTTCGAACTCGAGCATCGCGACGACGTGATCCTCCCAGACTGCAACTCCATGCACTCCTTCGCACAGGTTGAAGACCAGGTCGGAGCGCTTCGCGATCTGCAGCCACTTGAGGTCGTGGCGGACGGCGACCTTCTGGACCTGATGGCCCATTTCCGTGAAGATCGTCCCGATCTCGTCGACCGCCCTCATCACGCCCGCGATGTCCTCCGTGGTCCAGTCGGGTGCGCCGGGGTCGTAGAGGATGGCGAGCTTCACGCGATCGCCTCTTCGGCGCCGGTGACCAGGTCCTGGCCGTGGATGCGCCGCCACGCGATCCGGACGACCTCCTGGATCAGCTGGTCGTAGCTCAGCCCCGATACCTGGGCCGCCTTGGGCATGCACGAGTTCATTTTGGGGTCCGGGATGATGCCCGGGAGCGGATTCAGCTCGACGACGTTCGGTACGCCCGCCGCGTCCATGCGGACGTCGATCCGGCACCAGTCGCGGCAGCCGAGGGCGTGATAGGCGTTGAGGGAGACGCCCTCGATGCGGGCGCGGAGGTCGTCGGGGATCCGGGCCGGGCACTCGTAGATCTCGAGCTGATGCTCGGCGTCATCCCAGAGCCACTTGGCTTCGTAGCCGTAGACCGGGGTCGCGCCGGCGGGGAGCGTCGTGAAGTCGAGCCCGACGATCGGGAGGCATCGCGTTTCGGGACCGTTGCCGAGGATGGCGACGGTGAATTCGCGGCCGGGGAG
>DATBCM010000305.1:0-2807 GCA_036270455.1 Gemmatimonadales bacterium
GGAACGGAGGGCGGGCAGGAGACCCAGGTCGTCGAGGAGGGAGGGCCGGAGCTGGTTGGTGATGCGCCGGATGCTCTGCATCCCCGTATCGATGAGTCCGTCGATGTTGCCGAGCGCCGGGCCGAAGGTAGGATCCGAGCCCTCCCGCAGGACGCCGAGCTGCAGTTTGACGGCGGTGAAGACCTGCGCCGTCTCATCGTGGAGCTCGAACGACAGCCGGCGCCGCTCGGCCTCATACTGCTCGAGGAGGCCGGCCGAGAGCCGGGCGAGTCGGGCGGTCAAGTCGGCATGCTCGGAGCGGAGCTCGTCCTCCACCAGCACCAGGATTCCCGCGCCGGTGGCGAGCAGGAACAGCACGTCGAGGTAGTAGCCCCAGGGACTCCACGCGCCGCGCGCCCGGAGCACCGGGTAGTCGAGGTGATGCAGGCTCCAGAGACAGAACGTGATCGCGAGCACGAGGGCGCCGGGTGCCCGAACCTCCCGCCAGTGCCGGAAGAAGATCCATCCCGTCCAGAACGTCACGGCGCTGAGCAGGAGGACGGTCGGCCCGGCCGCCAGCAGGAAATTGTTGAGGCGGTAGATCGTGACGTATGCCCACACCACCGGCAGCAGGATGGCCGCGAGCAGATACGCGGTCCGCAGCCGGCGGGGCCGGGAGAACACCAGGGCCGCCCACACGAGTGCCAGTGCGGTCCACCCGGTCACGACCTGGTGGACGTAGAGCAAAGGACGCTGGGCCGTGACCAGGAACGTGCCGATGACCACGCCCCGCACGAGGTAGAGACCCCAGGCCACCACCCACCAGATGAGAAACGGCTTGCGGTACCGGCGATACAGGAAGAGACAGAGGAGGGCGAGCCCCAGCGTGATGGCGGCGAGCAGCATCGCGGCCTGGACGTCTGCCACCGCCCCGGCCGTGCCGGCCGGTGCGGTCACCGGGGTCTGATCCATAGGGGTGCATACTAGCCGGAGCGCGCCGTAAAGAAAGGCGCAGGGCGTTCGGAACTGGTCGGACGTGGGTAGTGCCCGCTTTTCCTGATATCGTCCGTGAAGGCGAAGTAGTCGGCGCGCATCTGGTCGCCGTCCTCCTTCAGCATGGTCTCGCGGGCCTGCTCTTCATTGTAGATGAGGCAGAGGTATTTCATCGTCCACTCCGTAGTGAAGGGGAAGAGCTATGGTCACGGAGTAGTCGGAGGGGGGGTCAAATCGACAGGGGGCAGGCGCCCCGAAGCGCCCACCCCCCACCGGATCCGGCACGAGGAACTCCGGTGCCGGGGCTATTCGTACCGAAGGGCTTTGATGGGATCGACTTCCGAAGCCCGACGGGCGGGGACATACCCTGCCCCAAAGGCCACGAAGACCAGGAGCAGGAGTGACAGCGCGAACACCACCGGATCCGATCCCTTCAACCCGAAGAGCAGCGAGCTGGCGGCCTTCCCCAGTCCCAGCGCGCCCACCAGGCCGATGATCCCCCCGACCACCATCATGACCCCGACCTGCCGGAGCACCATCCGCCGCACCCGCCCCGCATCCGCTCCCAGGGCCATACGCACCCCGATCTCCCGGGTCCGCTGCGCCACGGAGTACGCCAGGACTCCATAGAGCCCGATGGCGGCGAGCAGCGTCGCGAGGGCCGCAAATGCCGTAGAAAGAATCGAGATCATTCGGTCCAGGAAGATGTTGTCCCGGATCTGCTGCGGCATGGTCTTCAGCTCTTCCACCGGAACACCGGGGTCGATCTTCCGGACGACGCCGGTCACCGCGCGCAGCACCGTCTCGGGCTGCGGGGTCCGCACGTAGAAGTTCATGAACGGCATGTGCGAATCCTGACGCCACGGCAGGTAAAACACAGGGGGCACCGGCCGCTTGACGTCCGAATACTTCACGTCGGGAATGAGTCCGACGATTTGAATGTTGAGCGTGTCGCCCCCCTGGGACATGAACTTGCCGACGGCGTCCTTCCCGAGGTTGAACTTCTTCGCGAATGCCTGATTCACGATGGCGACCTGGGGAGCGCCCCGGCGGTCCGCCTCCGTGAACTCCCGACCCCCGATGGGCTGGACGCCGAAGGTCGAGAAGTAGTTCGCCCCGATGGCGTTGAAGCGCGAATTGGCGTCGACGTCCGGCCCCGATTGGAAGCCCTGCACCTTGACGTCGTTCCCCCAGTTGTCTCCGGCGATGAGCGGCACGAGGGACGACGTCACCGAGGAGACGCTGGGAATCGCCGCCAGCGCCTCTTCGACGCGCGCGTAGTACTGCAGCGCCCGGGTGCTGTCGTACCCGCTCTGCTCGGGCGACAAACCGAAGGTGATCACGCTGTCGACGCGCACGCCGAGATCGACGGCCGTCACGTTGACCAAACTCTTCATGAACAGGCCGGCGGCGATGAGCAGTGATGTCGCCAGGGAGATCTGGAAGGTCACGAGGGTGGCGCGGAAGCGCGCCGCCGCCCGCGCCCCCGAAATATGCCCGGCGTTGGCGCGGATCGTCGTCACCAGCTCGCCGCGGGTCGAATGCCAGGCCGGGAACATGCCGAACGCCAGGCCGGTGGCCACCGCCAGGGCCGCCGCGAACAACAGGACCGCCGGCTGGAGCGTGAACTGCAGAAAGTCGCCGCCATCGGACGGAAGCAGCGCCGCGACCCCCGACAGCGTCCACCTGGCCACCAAGAGGCTCGCCACGCCGCCGAGCCCCGCGAGCAAGACGGACTCCACCAGGAGCTGCGAGACCAGCTGCCAGCGGCTCGCGCCGAGGGCCAGCCGGACTCCCATCTCCATGGACCGCCCCGCCCCCCGCGCCAGCAGCAG
>DATBCM010000306.1:0-4997 GCA_036270455.1 Gemmatimonadales bacterium
ATGGCGCCGGAGATCTGGATGTTGTCGAGCAACGGCGAGCTGATGGCCTGCTGGGCCGCCTCGAGGGCGCGGTTCTCGCCGCGGCCTATGCCGGTACCCATGAGCGCCGAGCCCCCGTTCTGCATGACGGTGCGGACGTCCGCGAAGTCGACGTTCACGATGCCCGTGACGCTGATCAGGGAGCTGATGCCCTGCGTCGCGTGGAGGAGCACTTCGTCGGCCTTTTTCAGGGCGTCCTGGAAGGGGATCCCCTTCCCGACCACCGCGAGGAGCCGCTCGTTGGGCACCACGATCATGGTGTCCACATGCTTCCGCATTTCCGCGATCCCCATCTCGGCCTGCTTCATCCGCTTGCGGCCTTCGAACAGGAAGGGCTTGGTCACGATGCCGATGGTGAGGGCGCCCAGATCCTTCGCGACCTGCGAGATGATCGGCGCCGCGCCCGTGCCGGTGCCGCCCCCCATGCCGCAGGTGACGAACACGAGATCCGCACCCTGGAGCGCGTGCAGCAGCTCGTCGCGGTTCTCTTCGATGGCCTGGCGTCCGATCTCCGGGCGGGCTCCGGCGCCGAGTCCGCGGGTGAGCTTCTTCCCGATCTGGACCTTGATGTCCGCCTTGTTCTTGAGCAGGGCCTGCGCGTCCGTGTTCACCGAGATGAACTCGACGGCCTGCACACCCTCGTCCACCATCCGGTTGAGGGCGTTGCCGCCGCCGCCGCCCACGCCGACGACTTTCATCCGCGCGTTCTGCGCCACTGTCTCTTCAAGCTCGAAGATCATGGTTGCCCTGGCTCCCTGATCAGAAGAAGTCCTGCAGCCATCGCTTGACGGGTCCCAGGAGCTTGTCCATCCCCGGACCCGTCACGAGTGAGCCTGCTCCCCCCGCTCCGCCCTGCCCGCCGTTCACGGCGCCCTGCACCACGCGCCGGGCGGCGTACATCGCCAGACCGACCGGCACCGCGTAGCGCGGCGCCTGCACGCTGTCGATCAGCCCGCCGAGTCCCCGCTCGGGAGTCCCGGTGCGTACCGGCATGGCGAACACCTCGCGGGCCAGCTCCACTATGCCCGGCAGGTGCGCCGTCCCGCCCGTCAGCACGACGCCCGCCGGAAGTAGCTTGGGGTCGTCGTAGCCGGCTTTCGCAAGCTCGGCACGCACCAGCTGGAGAATCTCGTCCATCCGCTGGTGGATGATGTGCGCCACCATATCCCGCGGCGCCTGCCGTTTGCCCTGTCCGGGCGTCGAGGGCAGCTCCACCATCTCGTCCGGATCGACGAGCGGCTGGTACGCGCTCCCGTACCGTTCCTTCACCCGCTCGGCGTCGGCCTGCGTGAGCGACAGCCCCTGCACCAGATCGCTGGTCACGTGGCCGCCGGCGAATTTCAGCGAGGCCAGGTGCCGGATCTTGCCCTTGTGGAAGATCGCGACGCCGGTCGACTGCCCGCCGATCTCGGCGAGGGCGACACCCAACTCGCGCTCGTCGTCGGACAACACGGCCTGGGACGCCGCCAGCGGCTCGAGCACGATGTCCGCGACCTTGCATCCCGCGCGCTCCACACTGCGGCGGAGGTTCTGGACCGCGGTGGCCTGCGCCATCACCAGATACATGTCCACTTCCAGGCGCGTCCCCGTCATGCCCACGGGATCCGAGATCTCCGACTGCGAGTCGATCTTGTACTCCTGCGGGATGCCGTGCAGGAGCTGGAGATCACGTCCCAGCACGACGGTGCGCGCCACATCGTTGGCCCGGTCGACGTCGCCGGCGGAAACTTCATCACCCCGGATCGCCACCACCCCGCTCGAGGTCCGGGCCGACACATGCTCGCCCGCGATGCCGCACGTGACGTCGGACACGTTCGCCCCGGCCATCCGCGATGCGTCCCGCATCGCCGCCGTCACCGAGCGGGCCGTCTCTTCGATGTCCCGGACCATCCCGCGTCGCACGCCGGTGTTCTTCGCGACGCCGACGCCCAGAATCTTCACCACCGGGACGCGGGGCAGATCTCCCGCGACCTCGGCGATCACCACACAGGTTTTGGTGCTGCCCAGGTCCAGACCCGCGACCAGCCGTCGTTCGTTCTTGCTCACGACGAAGCCTTTCGCCGGACCACGATCTGCCCGGCAAACCGCGCGTCGAGCTCCGCGAACGAACGCCCTTTGAACGCCAAGTCCTTCTGCACCAGCACCACCGCCTGAATGACCTCCGGTTGAGGGTCGGATCCCAACAGCAGCCGGCGGTGCGCGATCCCTTCGTCCAGCGCGTACGCGCCGTGCGCCATCCGCCGCGCCGACGTGATCGACTGGAAGAGCGCGGGATCCACCGCCCGCACCAGCCCCAACACCGACGCGAGCCCCGAGTCCGCGCTCGCCGCAACGGGCAGGTCAAGCACCGTCCGCGCGGGATCGAAGGGCAGCGGGTGACCGGCTGCGTCCACCACGACCAACCCGCGCGGTCCCGGCACGAAGGCCGCCGGTTCCACTTCCCGCACGATCACCGCCAGCGCGCCAGGGAGGTGACGCTTCACGCGCACCTCTGCCACCCCCGGCAAGGCCCGGACCCGCGCCTCGAGGGGCGCGGTCGGGTCGAAGACACTCGCCCCACGCGACAGGTCGAGCGCTTGCAGCACTCCTTCAGGCGCCAGGTTGTGCACGCCGACCAGCTCCACCTGCCGCACCTGGAAGAACGACAGGCGCCGGCCCACCGCCGGCACACCGAACCACAAACCGCCCAGCACGGCCACAGTGACGAGCGGAATCCAGACCCGCCGGTCTTTCAGCGCCTCGAGCACCGTGCTCACCGGACCGCGCGCTCCCGGCGCCGCGCCATCAGGATCTCCGGTCCCACCCGCGTCACATCGCCTGCACCCATCGTCAGGAGGAGGTCCCCCGGCTTCAGCAGACCCGCGACCACGCCGGTGAGCTGTGCCCGGTCCGAAACCGTCACCGTCTCCGTGCCGGCAGCCCGCGCCGCGTCGATCACCAACTCTGAGGTCACGCCGGGCAGCGGCGCCTCCCGGGCTCCGTAGATCGGCGCCACCACGGCGACATCCGCCGCGGCCAGGGCCTGGCCCAACGCCCTCCCGTGGGCCGCCGTCCGCGAGTACAGGTGCGGCTGGAACACCGCGACCACCCGCCGATCCGGGAACGCCTGTCGGGCCCCCGCCAACGTCGCGGCGACTTCCGTGGGGTGGTGCGCATAGTCGTCCACCACCATGACGCCATTCACTTCGCCGAGCCGCTCGAAGCGCCGCGCCACGCCGCGGAACTCCGCCAGCGCCGCCGCCGCCGTCCGAACGTTGGCACCGACCGCATGCACCGCCGCGAGCGCCACGCCCGCGTTGCGCACGTTGTGGGCTCCCGGCACCTGGAGCGTCAGGGCGACCGTGTCCCCATTCGGCAATTTCACCTGCGCCGTGGATCCGGTCGCCGAAAAGTGCGCGTTACGGATCCGCACGTCGCCCGACTCGGTCCCGACCGTCCAGACCGGGACCTTCAGCGCGCGAACGACGCGCTGAGCCCCCGGATCCTCCGCCGACGCGATGACCCGCCGCGCCCGTCCCGCGAACTCCGCGAACGCCTCCTCGAGTGCACCGACGCTTCCGTAACACTCCAGATGGTCGGGTTCAACGTTGTTGACCACGGCCACCGTCGGCTGCAGCGAGAGAAACGCCTTGTCGTATTCGTCGGCCTCGACCACGAAAAGCTCGGAGCTCCCCTGGCGGGCGTTGCCACCCCACCCAGCGACACGGCCGCCGACGAGTCCCGTGGGATTTCGTCCGGCGGCCGCTAAGCCCTCCGTCACCATGACCGTGGTGGTCGTCTTCCCGTGCGTTCCGGCGATCGCCACGACCGTCCCTCCGGCGACGGCTTCCCCAAGGGCATCAGCCCTCCGGATGACCGGGATTCCCAAGGTGCGCGCCCGCTCGACTTCCGGGTGATTCGGCGGGATGGCCGCCGTGACCACCAGCGCTCGCGCTCCCTCCAGATGAGACGGGTCGTGTCCCCTGGAGACCGGAACCCCCAACGCCACAAGATCTTGGGCTCCGCCTGGATCCTGGTCGCACCCGGTGACTTGAACCCCACGCCGCTTGGCGATCAGCGCCAAAGCGCTCATCCCGGCGCCGGCGATGCCCATAAAGTGGACTGGGCGAGGGTCCCCGGGTGCAAACAAGGTCATCTGTAGTGAGCTAATATAGGGAATCTACTACACTTGCGAAAGAGTGCACCCCTTACGGAACGAGTGTCAACAATCTTGACACAACATCCCGGGACGCGTTTGGGTGACCCCGACCGAGTGCCGCACGCGCCATCGCGTGACGACGAACGGCGTCGGACATCAGCTGCACGATCGCCTGCGTGAGCGAGTGCGGCGTGAGCGTCGACTCTTCCATCAGCACGCTGGCGTTCGCCGCCGCCATCGCGCGCGCGTTCTCGAGCTGGTGATTCGCCGCCGCGGTCGGCAAGGGAATCAGCAATGAGGGTTTCCCCCACGCGGCGAGCTCCGCGATGGTGAGCGCGCCGGCCCGGCACACCACGAGGTCGGTGGCGCGATAGATCGGCGCCATAGGATCGAAGAACCCCTGCACCACGACCCGCCCGGGCCTCGCATAGCCCGAGAGGCCGTCATAGTTGGCCACACCGGTCCCCCAGATCAGGTTCACGTCGGGCAGGTGGCCATGCTCCAGCACACCAGCCATCGCGTAGTTGATCGCCCGCGCCCCCTGCCCGCCACCGAACACCAGGAGCGTGGGGAGCGCCGGGTCGAGCCCGAGCGCCTTCACCGCCTCGGCACGGTCACCCGGTTCGGGAGGGCGAATCGGATTGCCGAACGTGAAGACCTCGGTCCGGTCTCCGGGCCGGAGCAATACCTTGGCCTCCGGAAACCCTAGATGGATCTGGCGCGCGCGTCCTGACAGCCAGCGGGTGGCGATCCCGGGCCGCGCGTCCGATTCCTGAATGGCCGTCGGGAGGTCCGACCGCTGGGCATGATAGACCACCGG
>DATBCM010000307.1:0-1707 GCA_036270455.1 Gemmatimonadales bacterium
ACCTTGCGATGGCGGTGGCCACCCGCACGGAGCGGACCTCAGGTGCCGTGCAGCGGCCCGTCACTGGCGGCGATCTATCGTCCGCGACGACGGTCCTGCCCGGGCAGGTGCTCCAGTTCGCGCGCCTGGTCGTCTTCGCGCCGACGGCGGGAGCCGTGGGCCGGGAGCCGTCCACTCGTTTGCACCAGGAGCTGACGGCTCCCGGCTCCCGGCTCCCGATCACCCATGCCGTGGACTTTTTCGAGGCCCCGACGGACACCTCGAACGACCTCCGTTACGGAGCTATCATCGAAGTCGAGCAGTACTGGCAACCATTGGGCTACACGACGGGCGATCTCCTGTATAGTGCGGCGCTCGCTCCCGGCGACGAGGCGCGCGTCGCCATTCTCGACGGTCGTTGGGGGCAAGCCGGTCCCCCTCGAGAGCGCCCGCTGCAGACCCTCGCGCGCCTGATCGGCTCGCCTTTGCTGTCGGACCTGGTCCCGGAAGGTGCGGCCACCTGGCCCATCGATCCCCTGACCCTCCGGCCCGAAGGAGACGCCGCGGGCGCGCTGGCGCAGGGCACCGCCGATACGGTTCGCCACCTCAACGAGCGCGCCACCCGGGTCGCGGAGACGGTGCGGCGGGCGCCCTTCCGGGTCGGAGACGTACGGGCCGACACGCCCCCCGATGCGGCCATCAGAACGGTGAAGAATCCTCGGACCGACCGGCTGATGACCTACCATTTCTTCGAACCGCTCCAGCGCTACCGGGTGGTGGCGCGGGCGGCGCGGGTACGGCCGGCGATCCTGGTCCCGTTCCGTCTGCCGAGTCAGGCGGTGCGAGCGATGGTGCGACAATACGGGCACGTGCTGCGACGGATACTCCTCGATCGCTCCCTCCTCCCCGAGCTCGACGCGCTCCTCGGTCTCGGCACCACCGGTTCCGGGGCGGAGTGGGAGCGGGCGGGCACGACGCCGCCCATCTCCGAATTGCGGTTGATCGTGGAGCCTGGGGCGGAGACCGCGGGAGAGCTGGCGCAGATCTTCTGCTATCTCCACGCGGACGCGACGCGGTACTCCGTCCATTTCTTTCCCGCCGAAGCGGCGCGCGGCCCACTGTCCCAGGATCACCCGGAGGCGAATCAGTGGATCGGGGCAATCCGGCTCGCCGATTTCCACCAACACCCCCTGCGCTATCCCGGCGAGCTGGCCATCGAGAACGGCTCGGCGCCTCCCGCCCTCTTCCAGACGCTGCATGTGGAAGGGCGGAAAGGGGACGCGTGGCGCCGCCTGCTGACGGTCCAGAACCTCCTGGTGCCGGGCCAATCGCGGATGCCCCTGGCGTCGCTCGCGGCGATGATCGAATCGGTCGGCCTGGC
This sequence comes from Gemmatimonadales bacterium, assembly GCA_036270455.1. Lineage (GTDB taxonomy): Bacteria > Gemmatimonadota > Gemmatimonadetes > Gemmatimonadales > GWC2-71-9 > 40CM-2-70-7. Next base: position 1,361 of record DATBCM010000307.1, read on the forward strand.
TGCGCAGGAGAGCCGCCTCCTGGCGCACATAACCGCCAACCTGCCGCATTACGCCGCGGCGATCATCGCGTCGGGAGATCCAGCAGTGCGCCACCTCGCGCTCTCGCGGGTACGTGATGCGGAGGGGCGCGCGGTGGCGGACATCATCGAGAACCAGGTGGCAGGGGCACAGGGGAGTTATCTGGCGTTCCCGCTCCTCTCGGCCGACCTGGCCCCCGCTCCGGTAGCGGTGGCCTTTCATCAGTATGGCTCGCGCGGTTCCCGGGTCCCCGACGAAGTGGTGGTCACCTTGCCACTCCCCGGCGTCTGGCTGTCCGCGCAGGCGAGTGGGACTATTGAGGGGCTTG
>DATBCM010000308.1:0-2073 GCA_036270455.1 Gemmatimonadales bacterium
CCCTCCCCGTCACGGTTTCCCCCAAGTGGGATGTAGAGGTAGTCCCGGAGGCACGAAGAGAGCGAGATGTGCCAGCGTCTCCAGAAGTCCGACGGGTCGAGCGCCTTGTACGGCGAATTGAAGTTGATGGGGATGCGAAGACCGAACAGGTACCCGAGCCCGATCGCCATGCTCGAATACCCGGCGAAATCGAAGTAGAGCTGGAATGTGTAGCCCAACACGGCGAGCCAGGTGGAGAGCGTCGACAGGCCGGCGTAGTGCGCGAGCGCTGGATCCACGTACGCGGCGAAGGAGTCGGCGATCAGGACCTTCTCCAGCAGACCGGTGACAAAGTAGGACACGCCGAGCCCGAGCCAGCGCGTCCGCGCCGCGGCGCCCAGGTTGTTCAGATCCTGCTCGATCTGCCGGAACCGCACGATCGGGCCGGCGACCAGCTGAGAGAAGAGGGACACGTACGAGGAGAACTCGAACAGATTCCGCGTGGGTGTGATGACGCCCCGGTAGGAATCGACGATGTAAGTGATGGTGTGGAACGTGTAGAAGGAAATCCCGACCGGGAGTATGATGTTCCAATGTGGCGGATGGACCGGTGCCCCGGCGACGTGCAGCAGCCGGGCGACCGAATCCACGGTGAAGTTCGCGTACTTGAAAAATCCGAGCAACGACAGGTCGACCGTGATCGGCACGACCAGGCAGAGCCGCCGCCGGGCGGGGTCCTTCCATCGCAGGAAACCCAATCCGGCGAGGTAGCTGACGCCGGTCGAGAAGGCCATCAACAGACAGAACCGCGCGTCCCACCAACCGTAGAACACGTAGCCGGTCAGGGTCAGCCACACGTAGCGCGCCTGCGCGCTGCGCAGGGACCAAAACACCGCATAGGTGATGGGAAGAAACGCGAAGAGAAAGACGAAGCTGTTGAAGAGCATACCAAGCGATACTACTCGACCGAAAACGGGTCAAGAGCGCGACGCCCGTTGCCCCGGGTGCGGGCGGGCGCTAGTTTGTGCGCCCGTGGAGACCCCTCTCCCCTCGTCCCCCACATCTCCGTCATTCCCCCGCCGCCTCGGCTTGTTGGTACTCGCCGCCCTGATCGCCCTGGTCACGGGTGAGGTCACGGCACGGATCTATGATCTCCTGCGGTACGACATGCCGATGTGGACCGCCCAGTCCATGCAGACCCTGGTGTTCCGGGACTCCCTGACGATCCGCGGGCTGCCGGAGGGACGGTACAAGCAGTTCGTCCTCGACCGCTACGGTTTTCGAGGACCGGAAATCGACTCCCTCCCCACGCCGGGCTGCACGCGCGTCATGGCGCTTGGCGCCTCGGAAACGTTCGGATTCACCGAGAGTGACGGGAAGAACTATACGGCCCAGTTGGCGGATTCACTGCGGCGGCACGGGTGTTATGAGGTGATCAACGCCGGGATCATGGGCATCACCGGCCCGAACCTGATCCGGTTCTGGAACCTGTGGGCGAGCCGTTTTCGACCCAGCATCGTCGTCGTCTATCCGACCCCGAAGTTTTACCTCGATGATCCCGCGCCCTCACCCCTCAGCCCCCAACGTCCGCACATCCTGGCCCGGCCTCCGTGGTGGCACTCCCGGCTCTGGGACCACCTGCACGACCGCATCGTCATCCCGCCGGCCATTCAGGCCTGGCGCACCCGCCGGGCCCTCGCGCGCGCTACCGCGGGTCGTCCGGCGAGCTGGTTCTTCACCGAGGTGCCGCGGGATCGAATGGAGGCGTTCGGGCGGGATCTGGATTCCCTGGTGCAGACGATCCGGTCGACCGGCGCGTTGCCGGTGGTGGTGGCGCACGCGACCCGGTACGGGCGCACGCTCAGCGAAAACGACCAGCGGATTCTGCTGGGGTGGAGGCTCCTGACGCCCCGGGCGACGGCAGAAGCCACGCTGGCCTTTGAGGTCGGGGCCGAGGCGACCATCCACGACATCGCGGACCGGCGTCGCGTGCCCCTGGCGGACGCCGACCATGCGATGACCGGGCATTCGGACTACTTCGTCGACTCCCAGCACTTCACGGACCAGGGGGCCGCCGTGCTGGCCGGGCTCATC
>DATBCM010000309.1:0-2570 GCA_036270455.1 Gemmatimonadales bacterium
GACGTGACGTGACGGCACGGGCGGCGGGACTCGCGCTGCTCCTGGGTGTCCTGGGGGCGGGCGCACTCTGGAGCCAGCGCCCGACGCCGACGCAGGACACCACGCACCGGGTGCCCGGCACGCCGGTGACCGGGCGCGCGATCGATACCGCCACCGCACGCCGGCTGGGGCTTCCCACTGGCCCCACCCGCGGGTTCCCCGCCTCCGATGCGCTCATGGATTCGCTCGCGGCCCGGAAGGGCTACCGCATCACCCACTACACGGCGGACACGCTGGTGATGCGGCAGGGGCGGCAGGGGAGTGACCTCCAGCTACAAGGGACGCCCGGCAACGCGGCGCTGGTGGACCAGGACGGGAGCAAGCTGCAGGCGGATTCCATCCACTATGTACAGACCAGCTGCCGGCTCGAGGCGCAGGGGGCCCCGTCACTGTTTGGGGACGGGAACGTCATGATCGGCGACTCCCTCAAGTACGACAACTGCCTGAAGCGCGGGGTGATCACCAACGCGCTGACCAGCTTCAAGCAGGGTGGGGCCACCTGGTTCATGCGCGGCGACCTGGCGGTCGACTCGGGCTCGACCCGCATGTTCGGCGCGTCGTCGTCGATCACTTCGTCCGACCTGCCGCTTCCCGACTACCATTTTCAGGCCGGGGAAGTGAAGTGGCTCAACAAGAACGTGATGATCGCGCGGCCCGCGGTCCTGTACATCCGGGACGTCCCGCTGATGTGGCTCCCCTTCATCTTCCAGGACATCCGTCTGGGGCGCCGGAGCGGCGTGCTGGTGCCCCGGTTCGGGCTCAACGACCTGGTCCGCCCCACCCGGAGCTACCAGCGGCACGTCTCGAATCTAGGCTACTACTGGGTCCCGAACGACTATGTCGATCTGCTGGGGTCCCTGGACTGGTTCTCCAACCGGTACATCGAAGTCCACGGCGCCATGCGCTACAAGTGGCTGAACCGGTTCATCGACGGCGGCATCACCTACGCCAAGCAGAGCAACCTGGACGGCGCCGGCACCTCGACGCAGCTCGGGTGGAATCACAGTCAGGCCTTCGACAGCCGGACCCACCTCACGGCGACGGTCAACTACGCCACGAGCGCCGCGGTCATTCAGCAGAACACCATCAACCCGTTCCTGTCCACGGCCCAGTTGTCGTCCCAGGCGAATTTCCAGAAGCAGTTCGACTGGGGCACGGTAAACATCGGCGGCTCGCGCTCGCAAAATCTCTCGACGCCTCAGGTCAGCCAGACGTTCCCCCAGATCAGTTTTACGCCGTCGCCGGTCAACCTTACGCCCTGGCTCACGTGGTCCCCGGGTCTGAGCTACACCAACAGCCAGACCTTCCACAACAATTCGGGGCCCCTGCTCGTGCCGGCGGGCACCCTCACCGGCACCGACACGCTCTCCCAATTCTTCGACAACCGGTCGACGGCGTTGTCGCTCTCGACGCCCATCCGCATCGGGAACTGGAACTGGTCGAACTCCCTGGCGGTGAACGACCAGGCGTCGAACCAGCGTCAAGAGGTGTTCGTCGGTGATGACAATGGGGTTCTCCACAAGGTGCTCTACGTGCGGAGCTTCCGGACCACGGTGGACTGGTCCACGGGATTCACGCTGCCGTCCTTGTTCTCCAACTCGTGGAAGCTGCAACCCAGCCTCAGCGTGGTGAACGCCACATCACAGGGACCCACCGCCATCCGGAACCAGTTCACCAACGGGCAATTCATCTCGCAGGGCAAGCGGCCGGAGTTCGGGGCCTCCCTCTCACCGACCTTCTTCGGTTTTTTTCCGGGATTCGGACCCCTCGACCGGATCCGGCACTCCGTCCAACTCCTCGTGCAGTACGCGTACGCGCCGTCGGCGTCCGTATCGCCGGCGTTCGCTCACGCCATCGATCCCAGCGGGCGGAACCTCACGGCGCGGAGCGATCCGCAGCAGACCATTTCCGTGGGTCTGTCCCAGAACATCGAGGCCAAGCTGAAGCCGCCGCCGGGTGATACCACGGGGCAGGGGCGGAAGCTGAAGCTCCTGTCCCTCAGTACGTCCCCGGTGTCGTACAACTTCGAACGGGCGAAGCAGGCTCCCCTGCTGCTCACCGGCTGGCAGACGCAGACGCTGACCAACACCATGTCGTCCGACCTCATTCCCGGGTTCTCGCTCTCCCTGACGCACGATCTCTGGAACGGTCCGGTCGGATACCGGGTCGCGAAGTTCTCCCCCTTTCTCACCAACGTGTCCGCCAGCTTCTCGATCTCCGAGGCGACCATCCGCGGCATCGGGGGCTTGCTGGGACTCGGAGGAGAGACGAAGCCGGCCACACCCGCACCGGGAGCGGGCCCGAATGCCGGACTGGCGCCGGGCGCGGCGGGCCAGCCCGTGAGCGCTCCCGGCGCGGGTCTGCCGGCGGGCTTCGGGGGCATCCCCAGTACGTCGCCGTTCCGGGGCCCCACCGGCGGCGGCTTCTCGATGAATGTCTCGTTCACGAGCACCCGGTTCCGGCCGGTCAAGGACTCGACCATCTTCGCACCCGTCCAGCTGGACTCGCAGTACCAGGGTCAGCCCCTCCCG
>DATBCM010000310.1:0-8321 GCA_036270455.1 Gemmatimonadales bacterium
GCAAACTGTCCGACGCCCTGGAAAGCCGCAGTTCCAATCTTGACGATGTCTCCGCCGCCCGTACCATACTGCATATATGTCCCACCTCCGCGGATACCTGCTCCGCGCCGGGCTCGGCGGTATCGCCGTGACCGCCATGCTCTCCTGCAAGGACATCGAGAGTGTGCCGACGCCTGCGGCCATCGACGGGGACTGGCGGTACAGTGAGACCCTGGTCGACCAGCTCAATCAACTCACCTGCGCGGATACGGGGACCTACACGTTCACGCAAAACGGTGGGAAGTTCACGGGGCTCTACGCGCAGACCGGGATCTGCCACAGCGGAACCACGAAGTTCGTGAATGCCGGGCACGGCCTGGTCACCGACGGGGCCGTGACGGACGTGCACCTGCAATTCATCGCCGGGACGGACTGTACCTACGGGGGCCGCCTCTCAGCTGCCCACGACGCGGTCAGTGCGGGAACGGGGGTGTGCGACTACGTGGACTCGACGACCTCACGTCACTACTCGGTCCAGATCAACTGGGAGATGACCCGGCCGTAAGGCACGTCCACCTCAGTGCGCGTGCCTGCGCTCCGCCCAGCTCCGCCGTTCCGCTCCTACCCGCCGTTCCTGGCTTCGACGAGTACTTGCCACCCGCCGCTCCGACCCCGCTGCGCTCGCCACGCCGGCACGCCGGTCTTCCACCCGGCGTTCCTTGGTCTTGCGGCGCGGAAATAGCGCTCGGCGATCAAAGGGCCGCCGCCGGCGTTCACTCTGCGCGGCGTACTTGCTTTCCATACTCAGAGAAGCTGGAGTCCGGTCGGCGCTCCCGCTAGAGGCGAGAGACCGTTACTGTATCGCACCATGCCGCGATTTGCGATTGCCGTCACGTTTTGTGTCGCGCCGGCGATGCTTTCCGGACAATCGCCACGTGTAGCCAACCCGGAACGCCCCACCTATGCCACCCATGCCTACGCGGTCGCCCCTGGGTACATCGAGCTCGAGCAAGGGATCAGTGCCACCGGGATTTCGGGCCTCTCTCAGGAGACCATCTGGAGCATTGCGCTGAAGGTGGGTATCTCGCCGTCCCTTCAGGCTGAATTCTTTGGACCCGCGTACGCGCGGACCTCCGCCGGCGGCGGGGTGGGCGACCTTGGGCTCGCCCTCAAATTTCGAACCGATCTCTCCGAGAAATCGGCGGTGGCGCTGATCCCCGGAGTGACGGCGCCCACCGGGAGGAAGGCCTTGGGGCTGGGTGCGGGGCGCGCCCTGGGCGCACTCACCGCCGTATACAGCGTGGACTTCCCTGCGTCGGTGCACCTCGATCTCAACGCCGGTCCCACCGGTGTGGGGGCCGGTGCGACGCAGTGGTTTTTCTCGGTGTCGGGGTCGTGGGGCGGCAGCGTGCTGGGGGTGACGGGGGAGTGCTTCGATTTCACGCCCAGCGGAGCTGGCTCTCGTCTGGCCGGAGTGCTGGGCGCGGTGACTGCCCGGGTGACGCCCTGGGCGGTGATCGATGCCGGCGGCCAGCTGGGAACCACCGCGAACTCTCCGAACGCCGTGTTCCTGGGTCTGACGACGAACTTAGGGCGGGTCTTCTAAAGACCTGGGGTCCCCGAACCCCGGGCTTGCGCCCGGGGTCAGGAACGTCATTTCTAGTGGACCCAGACCGCTCCGATCGAGATCCCCTCGATATCGCCGATGCCTGCTGAGACCCGGGCATCGAACCGCCGGGAGAGCCGGAAATCCGCTCCCAGGCCGAGATCGAAGTCGACGTGGCTCCCGCTCCCCGCGATGAGGAAGGCCGTGGGCTGGACGTACGGGACGATGCTCACCGAAGAATTCTCCATGTCGAGCCGGCGGCCGAGGGAGAGGCCGACGGGGATGATCAACACGGAGTTTCCGGAGACCAGGTTGGCGCCCGCGCCGATGATCAGCGCGCCGTCCAGGGGGAAATCCTCGTTGTGCGAGAGGACGCGTTCCCGTCCCTCGACGCCGAGGAGCAGGACGCTGGAGCCGCCGCCACCGGGCGCAAAGAGCCCGCCCTTGAAGCCGATGTCGAACTTTCCGGAGGACATGCGGTAGGCGCCTTCGAAGGCAGTCCCACCGCCGTTCGGGAAGCTCACCAGAACGCCGAACTCAGAATTCGAGAACGCGCGGTAAGGCGCGTTGAACGTCGTGGTGCCGGTGGCCTGCGCGGGCAGGGAAGCCGGCACGAGACCGGCGGCACACATGACGACGAGTGCAAGAAGAGTCGTTCGTTGGGACGACATCATCGCTCCTGTCGAAGTTGGTAAAATCTTCGACTCCGGGTACCCGAGGGTCCCGCGGGCGTTCCGGAATTCCCCGACCTTCGCCCGCGTGACCCTCGTCACCCGACGTTGCGCGAGCGATGCGTTACCGCCAATGCCCTTCGACCCAGTACCACTGGTGACCGTGATGGCGCCAGTGGCCCGGTTCCCAGTTGCGGTAGCCGGATTCCACTCTCGCCCAACGGCCGCCGACCCACATGAAGTCACCGCCACCCCAACCCCAGTGGCCGGCGATCCAGACGTACCCCGTTCCCGGAGCCACGCCGATCACTTCGACGCGCTCTGGTGGCGGTCGCCGTTCGACGACCACGGCATCGGGCGGTGGAGGTGGGACACACGCGAGCGCGCCGGCCAGGAGCACCGTCGCGGTCGCCAAGGAACATGAATGCAGGATCTGTTTCATTGTTCAGGGCTCCACGTGAAGGAGTCGAGTGCCTGTACCCAGGAGACGCGAGGTCCGTTCCGGGGTTAACGACGATGGGAGACCCGGGGAAGGGTGAGGGACGTCACGAGAAACGAAGGCGTCGGTGAGGCGGTTACGAGACAGGGCGAAGCAACGGAGGGCACAGGACTCGAACCTGTAAGGGCTTGCGCCCAGCGGTTTTCAAGACCGCCGCCTTACCAATTAGGTCTAGCCCTCCCGAAGTGTCATCCTAAGGGCGCGAAGCCCCCCACGTCAACGGAGCGCGGTCGGCGTACTCCCCACCGACGTGTTCCGGAACACTGAATCGGCCCGCGCGGTCAAGAGCGCCGCGAGCGCCGGGTTCTTCTTCTGCACCGTGTTCGCCAGGCTCTGATCCATCACCCCGTACGTGTACAGGATCCCCTCTGACGGACGGTCCACCCAGCCGCGGGGCCGCTGATGCGCCGTGGTCGCATGATGGTAGACGTCGTCCAGCAGCGCCGTGGTCCGGGGCACGTTCACATACCCCATCTCCTGCGTCAGCACGACACTGTCATTCGCCACGATGGGAGACGAAACGAGCTTCCGCGCAAAGCCCTGGCCCTCGAGATACGCCGAGAGGCCGAACTGGTCCGGATAGTAACCCGTGGTGCGTGAGAAATAGATCGGGCGCTTGCCCAGCTGATCCCGGATCACCATCAGCGTCACGATGTCGGCGCGCTCGAGATAATCCTTGCCGAGGTACGCCGGATCCACGATGATCGGAATCGTGCCGAAGTGCAGCATGGACTTTTGCTGGACCGGATAGACGGGTGGAATGGCGTCCACCTGCTCCGGCGTCGCCTCGATGGGTGGCCCCGAGGGCTTCGGCCACGCGCGGCCCCGGTACATCGCGGGAGCCGTGGTGGGATCGAAATCGGCCACGGGCCGGCGCTGCATCTGCCGCAGATACCAGTCCGTGTTCGCGAGCGACAGGTTGAGCACCGTCACGTCCTGACGGACGTGCTCGACTTCCTGCGCGTACCACAAGGGGAACGTGTCGTTGTCGCCGGCCGTGACCAGCACGCCATACGGCTCGACCGACTGCAACAGATCGACCGCGAAGTCGCGCGCCAGCGTCTCGCCATGGCGGGACGCCGTGAGCCGGTTGGTGAAGAGCGGGATCAGCGCCACCAGCAGCACGGGGCTCGCCATCGCCCAGCGACGCTGGTCGGACGGCTCCCGGAGCCGGAGCCCGTCCTGCAGCCACTCCATCAGGCTGGCGAGCCCCATCGCCACCCAGATGCCCCAGAGCGCGAACGAACACAGGAAGAAGTAGTCACGCTCGCGGACCTCACGGGGCAGGCAATCTCCCGTCGGCACCGGACCGCAGGTGGCCTTCGCCGGATCCCACGAGAAGCCGTATTTGAAGTTGAGATAGAAGATCAGGAGCAGGGTGAACGTGCCCATCAGCACCAGCATCGCGATGGCGTGCCGGCGGTTGGCCATCCAGTGGCGGTAGGCCCCCAGCACGCCCAGCACGCCGAACACCACCGCGAGGGCGGCCTGATAGCTCTGCCGCAGGTCGTGCCCCCACTGCCAGCCGAAATACTGTCCCCACATCCCCAGCTGGGCGAGCAGGCTCGACTGCCGGTCGGTGACGAACGGCTTCCCGTACTGCGCCCGGGTCAGGACATCCCGCAACGCATCCCAGTGCGTGGGCTCGCCCTCGTTGATGGGCGGGAAGTGCGCCGCCCGGATGGGCAGGAAGATGTAGACCGAGAGGCCCACGGCGGCCACGCCGAGAGCGACGAGCGCGAAACGCCAGTTGCGGGTGTAGAGCGTGAGCGCGAACGCGGCCGCGAAGAGGCCGAGTCCCACGAACAGCATCTTGAAGCTCTCGAGCCCCGTGCACACGATCACGGCGAACACCGCGGTGAACGCCGCCCACTGCCCCCACTCGGCCAGCCGCCCCGCTTCGGTCGTCGCCCGTTTGGTCATCAGGGGCGGGAACAGCAGAACCACCACCACCGGGCCCACCAGCACGCCCATCATGTGATTCGTGGAGGTCAGCGCCAGCAGGTAGACGATCGCCAGCAGGTGATGGTCGTGCGCCTCGCCCGCCGGCTGGTCGTCCCAGCGAACGATCAGCCAGAGAATGAGCGCGATCGAGAGCAGGGAGAGCGTGTAGACCTTCTCGTTCACCACCGACTGGTTCCACACCGTGAACGCCGTCGCCGCGACGATCGCGCCGGCCAGCGCACAGAGCCGCCGGGGCAACTCGAGCGGGATGATGTCCCGCAGCCAGCGCTCACCCACCAGGAACCAGCAGCCCGCCGCCACCGCGCTCGTCACCGCCGCGAACAGGTTGATGCGCGCCGCATAGGCCGCCATGAATGGGAAGAAGCCCCATACGTGCGCCATCATGGTGAAGAGCGGGTTGCCAGGCGGATGGGGAATGCCCAGCACCTTGGCGGCAGCGATGTACTCGGACGTGTCCCAGAACTGGGTCGTCGGCGCCAGCGTCAGGATATAGAGCACAAGCGTGCCGATGACGACCCCGAGGGCCATCCGGTACGGCGGGCGCTGCGCGGTGGTGCCGGTCGTCTCGTCCATGCCCTGGTCGGGTGAAGAGGCTTGTAAGCTAATCAACGCCCGTATGCCGGAGGCGTGATCTGGAACTGGTACTTCGTGTTCCGGAGGACGGCGAGCGCCAGCTCGTACGCCTGTTGCGCCCGCTTCGGATCCGACTTGGCCAGCGCCTCGGCCATGGTGTCGTACACGAAGATGTAGGGCACCAGGATGTTCTGGGACGCGAGGTCCACCCAGCCCCGGGGCCGGTACCGCGCGGCGCTGGCGCCATGATACACATCGAAACCGAGCGTGACGGTGAGCGGAATGTCGGTGAAGCGGCCCTGGATCGGCGAGGACTGGATGGCTTGGTTGGCCACCACCGGCGCGCTCATCAGATGCCGCACCATCCCCTCGGTCACGAGATACGGCGTGAGTCCGAGGCGGTCACCGTAGTCGGCCGTCGTGGTGGAGAAGTAGATCGGCCGCTTCCCGAGGTCTTCCTTGATCATCTGATAGACCGCGAGATCGATGCGCGTCAGGTACCCGGGATTCGGGAGCGAGCGCGGATCGATGGTGATCGCGAGTGCTCCGAGCTTGCCGTTCACCGGGTCGGGAACGCCCAGGACTTCCGGCAACGTGTCCGCCGGTGTCGTGTAGAGCTTGTCCCACCACTTCCCGGGTTTGGTCCAGGTCCGGTTCCGCAAATACGCCGGGCCTGCGGCCGGATCGTAGGTGGGGAGGGGACGGTTCTCGGCCTGGTCCAGATACCAGTTGATGTTGCCGAGGGATGTCACGATGACGGTGACGTCGGGGCGGACGTTGTCCACCTCCTGCGCATACCAGAGCGGGAAGGTGTCGTTGTCACCGCCCGTGATGACCACGGCATACGGCTCGAGCGAGTTGAGGAGATCGTGCGCGAAGTCCCGCGCCATGGTCTCCCCGGTGCGCGGGGCGCTCAGGTGGTTGCTCCAGAGCGGGATGAGCGCGAAGGCCGCCACGGGCGACACGAGGGCCCAACGTTTGTCGACGGCGGGGACGCGCGTCTGCAACCCCTCCTGCAGCCACTCCATGATGGTCGCGAGTCCCATGGCGACCCAGATGCCCCAGGCCGAGTAGGACACGATGAAGAAGTAGTCCCGCTCACGCACTTCGCGGATCAGCTGCTCCCCGGGGAACTGCGAGTAGCCGTACTTGAAGTTGAGGTAGAAGATCAGCGCGATGGTGATGGTGAACATCATCGTGATCATCGCGATCGCCTGCCGCCGCTCGGCCATCCAGTGGCGGACCGCTCCCAACAGGCCGACGACGCCGAACCCCGCGGCCAGGATCGCCTGGGCGCGGTCACTCAGATCCCGGCCCCACTGCCAGAAGAAGTACTGCCCCCACATCCCGATCTGGGCCGCGAAGCTCGCCTGACGGTCGATCACCGACGGCTTGCCGTATTGCGCGCGGCCGAGCACGTCGGACAATGCCTGCCAGGTCTGGGGATCGCCCTCGTTCATGTAGGGGTGATGCATGGCCCGCAGGGGCAAGATCAAATAGACGGTCAGCGCGATCAGCACGGCCACGGCCGACGCGGCGAGAACCCGGGGACTGATCATCACCCGCCAGTCGACCATCGCGACCAGCACCAGGACTGCGGGCCCGGCGAGGAGCCCCATCTGGTGATTGGCCGTGGTGAGAACGAGGAGATAGACGATCAGGACGATGAAATTGTCGCGGCGCGCGCCCGGCGGTTGATCGGACCAGCGGATCGCGAGCCAGAGCACCAGCGTGATGGTCAGGAGCGAGACGGTGTAGACTTTCTCGTTCACGACCGACTGGTTCCAGACCGTGAACGACGCCGCGCCGGCGATGGTCCCCGCGAACGCCACGAGCCGCCGCACCAGACGGGTCGGCACGATGGGTTGGAGCCAGCGCTCCGTGATCATGAACCAGAGGCCGGCGGAACAGGCGCTCGTGAACGCCGCGAACAAATTGATGCGCTTGCCGTAGTCCGCCGCGAGGGGCAGGAGCCCCCACACGTGGGCCATCAGGACGAACAGCGGATTGCCGGGCGGGTGCGGAATCCCGAAGCCGTGCGCTGCCGCCATGTACTCGGGCGCGTCCCAGTATTGCACCGTGGGCGCCAGCGTCAGCAGATACAGCCCGAACACCGCGAGGGCAGTCAGGGCGCCAAGGCGGTAGGGGGGCCTGGCGTCGCGCTCGTCCATAAGTCGTCGTTCTCCGCTTAGTGTCGGAACTGCCGCGTACCGGTCATCACCATGGCGACGCCATGCTCGTCGGCCGCCGCGATCACATCAGGATCCCGCACCGATCCCCCGGGCTGAATGACGGCAGCCACGCCGGCGGCGGCCGCCTCGTCCATCCCGTCCCGGAAGGGGAAGAACGCGTCGCTCGCGAGCACGCTCCCCTTCGGATCATGCCCCTGTTGCCGGGCTTTGTGGACCGCCAGGAACGAGCTGTCCACCCGCGACATCTGACCCGCGCCGATGCCGATCGCCGCCTCGCCCCGGGCCAGAAGAATCGCGTTGGATTTTACTACCCCGACGGCGGCCCAGGCGAAGCGCAGGTCACGCCATTCCGCCTCCGTCGGCTTGCGCCGGCTGGGCACCGTCCAGGCCTTTTCATCGTCGGGGCGCCCGGGCCGGAACCGCTCCTGGACCAGGAACCCGCCCCGCACCCGCTTGTAGTCCCAGGTGGGCGTGGCGTCGGGCCGGGGCAGGGTGATCACCCGGATGTTCTTCTTCTCCCGGAAGACCGCCAGGGCGTCCTCCGCCACCGCCGGGGCCACCACCACCTCCACGAACAGGTCCCGCATCGCCTCGGCCGCAGCGCGGTCCACCGGGATGTTGTACGCGATCACCGACCCGAACGCTGATTGGCGGTCGGTGGCGAACGCCCGCGAATAGGCCTCAGCTACGGTGCCACCGAGTGCCAGGCGGCACGGCGTCGTGTGCTTGATGATGGCGCAAGCCGGGTGCTCGGCGTCACAGGGGAGGACCGCGCTCACGGCTGCGTCCACGTCCAGGAGATTATTGAAGGACAGCTCCTTGCCGTGGAGCTGGAC